>JBJTHL010000055.1:0-10355 GCA_046094445.1 Vulcanococcus sp. | reverse complement strand
GGGCGCTGTTGCCATGGGCCACATGGATCGGCGAGAAGTGGCTGCCGCCCTGCACCAGCACCAGCCGGCTGCGGGGATTGACGTTGGGCGGAAACAGCCCCAGCTGCTCCTCCAGCGACGGGGTGGTGTTGATGGGCCATTCCCTGGGGAGCCTCACCAGCCTGCTGGCGGCGGGGCTGCGGCCCGAGCCGGGCCTGCAGCGGCGCTGCGATCGTGCCCTGGCGGCGATTCCGGTGACGAACCTCTCGCAGCTGCTGCAATGCCAGCTGCCCCAGCTCACCCTGCCGCCCCCCAGGCCCCTGGCCCAGCCGCTGGCGGCGGTGGTGAGCCTCAACGGTTTCGGCAGCTTGCTCTGGCCCCGCGAGGGGCTGGCGGCGTTGCCGGTGCCGGTGCTGCTGCTGGGGGGCAGCCTCGACCTGATCACGCCGCCCCTGAGAGAGCAGTTGGCCCTGTTCCAGCCGGGGCTGCACCCCCGCAGCCGGCTGGTGCTGCTGGAGGGCGGCAGCCACTTCTCACCCGTGCGCATCGCCGCCGGGGATCGCGCTTTGTTTCAGCTCGGGCAGGAGCTGGTGGGGGTGGAGCCGGCCCGCATCCAGGCCCTGATCCTCAGCCTGTCCAGCGACTTCCTGCAGCGGGAGCTCCGGGGGCCGCTGGGGCCGCTGCCGGCCCAACGGCGGCGGCTGGGGGGCGTGAGCGCGAGGGTGCTCGATCAGCAGGCCGCCGGGCGCTGGCGCCAGGGGATCCAGGCGGCGGCGCGGCGCTGAGCCGGGGCGAGCTCAGAAGCTCACCCGCGGATCCAGCAGGGCCACCAGCAGGTCCACCACCACGCTCACCGCCACCACCAACGCCGCCACCACCACCACGATCCCCTGCACCACGGGGTAATCCCGCTGGCCGATCGCCTCCTGCAGCTTGAAGGCGATCCCCGGCCAGCTGTAGGTGACCTCGATCAGCAGGGCGCCGCCGATCAACGAGGCCACGGTGATGCCGGTGATCGTGAGCACCGGCAGCAGGGCATTGGGCAGGGCGTGGCGCAGGACCACCCGCCGCTCGCTGAGGCCGCGGCTGCGGGCTGCCTCCACGTAGTCCGAATCGAGGGCGCGGCGCAGGTTGAGGCGCAGGGCGTTGGCGAACACCCCGCTGAGCAGCAGGCCCAGGGTGCTGGCGGGCAACACCAGGTGGCGCAGGGCCCCCTGGAACTGGACGGCATCCCCCGCCAGCAGGCTGTCGAGCAGGTAGAACCCACTGCCCGCCGGGGGCTGAAGCGTGGCCGGAAAGCGCCCGCCCACCGGCAGCCAGCCGAGCCAAACCGCAAACACCAGCTGCACCACCATGGCCGCCCAGAACGGCGGCAGCGCATAGGTGCCGATGCCAAACAGCCGGGCCGCCAGATCCACCTTGCCCTCCGGCCGGGCGATGCCGCTGAAGCCCACGGCCAGGCCGAGCACGGCGGCGATCAGCAGGGCCACCAGCCCCAGTTCCAGGCTGGCGGGCAGGCTGCGGCCGATCACGGCGCGCACCGGCTCCTGGTTGCTCAGCGACTGGCCCAGCTGACCGTGCAGCAGATCGCTCAGGTAGTGGCCGTACTGGCTCAGCAGCGGTTGATCCAACCCCAGCTGATGGCGCAGCGCTTCGCGGGCCTCCCGCGGGGCGCGGGTGCCGAGCAGGGCGTCGATCGGATCGCCCGGCGCCACGCGCAGCAGCAGGAACACCAGGCTGGCGATCAGCCAGAGCATCAGCGGCACCAGCGCCAGGCGGCCGGCGAGGTAACGGAGCAGGTGGCGGCGGCGACTCATGCGGATCGGTGGGCGGGCATGGGTTCAGGTCCGCCGGCGGTGGAGTTGCTGCAGCACCACCCGGCCGGAGCCATCAAAGACCGGCGGGGCCAGTGCCGGCTGGGCCCAGGCACGCGGTGCCGTCTGCCAGAGGGGGATGTAGGCCGCCCCGTCGGCGACGCGCCGTTGAATGGCATCCAGCCGGCGAGCCAGGGCCGGCCCCTGCAGGGCTTCACTGGCCTGGAGCTGGCGCTGCAGGCCAGGGGCGGTCCAGAAGCTGCCGAAGGCGGCACTGCTGCCCTCCAGGCAGCGGTAGCCGCTGGCACGGCTGCAGGCCAGCATCGGCGTCACGTACACGTCGGCGGCGGGGTAGTCGCCGGCCCAGTCGAGCACGATCATCGGAAAAGCGCCCTTGTCGAGCTGGCGGTAGGCGGTGGTGGATTCCACGCCGGTGATCTCCAGCTGCAGGCAATCCCCCAGATCCCGTTGCAGCTGCGCCTGCCAGGTGAGCGCGAACAGGCGGTCGGCGGGCACGTTGGAGCGGAAGGTGAGGGGCAGGCTGAGGCGCCGGCCGTTGCAATAGCCGGCGCCCCGCAGCAGGGATCGCGCCTGCTGGGGGCCATAGGCGGGCCAGCTGGGGGGGCTGGAGCCCGGCAGCGGGGGCGGCACCAGGGAGCGCAGGGGGCTGCGCATGCCGTAGCTCACCCGCTCGCTGATCAGGCGTCGATCGAGGCTGAGGGCCACGGCCCGGCGCAGCTGGGGGTGATCGAGCGGCGGGCGATCGCTGAGCAGGGTGAGATAGCCGATCTCCACGGCCGGCCCCACGGTCTGCACCAGCAGGCCCCGGTCGCTGCGGCGGGCCAGTTCCCGCTGCTGATCACTTTCCAGACCCTGGGAGAGCAGCAGGTCCACCTCGCCGCTGATCAGGGCGCCATAGAGGGCGGTGGAATTGCTGAGGGTCACCACCTGCACGCCGCGGTTGCGGGCGGCAGGGCCCCAGTAGCCGGAGAAGGGCCGCAGGGTCTGCTGCTGCGGGGTGCTGCGCACCAGCTGGTACGGGCCCGTACCCACGAAGCGATCGCGCAGGGAGCGGCGGCGGTGCTGGCGGTAGGCCGCCGGGGAGACCGGCGTGAGGTTGCTGGAGCTGAGCAGGGCCGCCAGGGCGCCGTAGGGCCGGGTGAGCCGCAGTTCCAGCTCATAGGGCCCGCTGGCCCGGATGGCGCTGATGCGCTCATCGAGCAGATAGCTCAGCTTGCCCAGGGCGCGGAAGCGCTCCAGGCTGAACACCATGGCGGCGGCGTTGAAGGGGGTGCCGTCGTGAAAGCGCACGCCCTGGCGCAGGGGGATGCGGGCCCGACGACCATCGGCGCTGAGCTGGGGCAGCGCCGTGGCCAGCCGCGGCTGCAGCTGGCCGGCGGCATCGCTGGCGTAGAGCGGATCGCCGATGGCACTGAGCAACTGCCCGCCGGCGAAGCTGGTGACATCCACCGGATCCACCGAATCGAGGCTGCTGCGGCTGGCCACCACCAGCTGATCGGGCTGTTGGGGAGGCTGACAGCCCGCCAGCACCAGGGTCACCAGGACCCAGGGCATGGCCAGAAGCGTCCGCCTGGAGAGGCTGCGGCAGAACGGCGGCGCGAAGGGGGCCAGGATTGCGGGCGGCCGGGCGCCGCTATTCAAGCCCCGATGGGCTTGCGTGGGGGGTGATTGTGGGGGCTGCCGGCCACCTGCTGCAGGGAAATTTCAAACACGGGGGAACCGTGGCGGGCCAGAGGCCAACGGCGGACCCAGCAACGGTCGTGGCGGTCGTCAACGCCGATCACTTGATAGACGTGCTCGTCGCTGGTGAGGGTGATGCAGTCGCCCTGATGGAGCGTCATACAGCTCTGGCTCGGGAATCGGCCGGATAAAGAGGAGAGTGAATCGCAAAGCCGGGATTCGAGGGATCCCTGGTCGGTTCGGTTCGGTTCGGTTCGGTTCGGTGGCGGTGAGGCGGGAGATGGCCCCGCCGTGGCAAGGTCCCTCGGCTGAAGCCAGGAAAGGGTCGCTGCGGCTACCGGGCAAGCGGTGCGTCAGCGGACTCGCATGGAGCCATGACGCCGTGATTCTTCCGATTTGCTTCCACTCTGCACCAGCGCCCCCGGCGGCCGCTCAAAGCGTGCGCAGGCAGGCGGCCACGGCCGTCACATCCGGCAGGGCCTCGATGGACGCCAGGGCGCGGCGGAAGTGGGCCTCTCGCACCTCGTGGGTGATCACCACGATCTCGGCATCGGCGCCGGGCTCGCTGGTTTCGAACTGCACGATCGAGCGGATCGACACCCCCGCATCGCCGAAGCAGCTGCCGATCCTGCCGATCACGCCGGGCTGATCGCCGGTGCGCAGGCGCAGGTAGTTGCGGTGCTGGGTCTGGCCCACATCCACCAGGCGGCAGTCGCGCCAGCGGCTGGCGGCCAGCAGGGGGTCGAGGGCGCCGCTGGCGCCACTCACCTCGCGGATGCCGGCGATGTTGAGAATGTCGGCCACCACAGCCGAGGCGGTGGGGCCGGCGCCGGCGCCGGGGCCGTAGAACATCACACGCCCCACCGGATCCCCTTCCACCAGGATCGCGTTGTTGACGCCGTGCACCCCCGCCAGCGGGTGGTCCTTGGGCAGCAGCGTGGGGCTGACACGCACATCCAGCTGCACGCTGCCGTCGTCGGTGCTGTCGAGGGATTGGGCCGTGGCCACCAGTTTCACCACGTAGCCCAGCTGGGCGGCGTAATCCACATCGCGCGCGTCGAGCCGGTCAATGCCCTCCGTGGGAATCGCCTCCCGGGGCACGCTGCCGCCGTAGGCCAGCCCAGCCAGGATGGCGATCTTGTCGGCCGCATCACCGCCCTGCACATCGGCCGCCGGATCGGCTTCGGCGTAGCCCAGGCCCTGGGCATCCGCCAGCACCTCGGCGTAGGCCGCACCCTCATCGGCCATGCGGCTGAGGATGTAGTTGGTGGTGCCGTTGATGATGCCGCTCACCCGCTGGATGCGGTTGCCCCCCAGGGATTGCTTCAGGGGCTCGATGATCGGGATGCCACCGCCCACGGCCGCTTCGATCAGCACGTACACCCCCCGTTCGGCGGCGGCGGCCGCGATCTCCTCGCCGTAGCGGGCGATCACCGCCTTGTTGGCTGTCACCACCGGCTTGCCGGCGGCGATCGCCCGCAGGATCAGGCTGCGGGCCGGTTCCAGCCCACCCATTACCTCCACCACGATGTCCACCGCCGGATCGTCGATCACGGCTTCGGGATCGGTGCCGAGGATGGCCTCGGGCAGGTCCACCGGCCGAGGGCGCGCCAGGTCGCGCACCGCCACCCGGCGCAGGGCCAGCTGGCTCACCAGGGGATGACGTCCGGTGGGGGTGGTGAGGATCCCGGCAACGCCTGCGCCCACCGTGCCGAGCCCGAGCAAGCCGATGCCGATGGTCATTTCAGCGTTTCCGTGAAAGGGGCGATCCTAGAAATCGGCTCAGCCGCCAGGGCCAGGGCCTGGGCCTGCATCAGGCGCAGGATGTTGAGAAAGCCATTGGCCCGCGATGGGGTGAGGCTGGCCTGGAGGCCGGTTTCCGCCAGAACCGCCGGATCGATGGCGGCGGCGGCGGCGGGCTCCAGACCCTCCAGACCCTCGATCAGCAGAGCCAGCAACCCCTTGGTGATGGCGGCATCGGAATCGCCCTGCCAGTGCAGGCGACCGTCCACCAGCTGGCCCACCACATACACCCGCGAGACGCAGCCCTTCACCTTGAAGGCCTCGGTGCGAAAGGCGTCCGGCAGGGGCTGCAGCTTCTTGGCCAGCCACAGCACGTACTCGTAGCGCCGTTTGGGATCGGCGGTGCCTTTGAGCCGTTCAACGATCTGATCGAGCTTCTCGCTGCCGCTGGCCATCAATCGGGGCGCCGGATGCGCTGGAGTCCGAGCAGCATGGCAGCGGCCCCCAGGCCGCCGAGGCCAGCCAGCCAGCCGCTGCCCAGGGGCCCGTGGTGGTGCGCGCTGATCTGATCGAGCTGCGCCTGGCCGCGCTGCACGGGCATGGCCAGGTAGTCGCGGTGGCCGGGGCCGCCATCCACCTGCAGCTCCCAGGCACCGTTGGCGCCCCGAGGCAGGGCGAAGGCCAGCTGACCCTGGGCATCGGTGCGACCCAGGTCGAGCGTCTGGCCGCTGGGGGTCAGCAGGCGAACGTTGGCGTTGCTGGTGGGTACACCGCTGGAAAACGCGCTGCTGAGCAGCAGTTGATCGGCGCTGCCGTGCACGTGGGTCACCGTGCTCTGGATGCCATGGGCCTTGGCCAGGCCGGGGGTGAGCAGCAGCAGGCCGATGGCGAGGGCGCCGGCCCGGTGGCGATGAGCCATGGCGGTGGAGAGGCGATCAGGTTGAAGGCCCAGTCTGACGCGATGGCCTCAGGCCGACCAGCGACTGGCAACGGTGCGGGTTTTGCCGGCCTGCACCATGTGAACCATCGAGCTCACCATCATCGACAGGGCATCGGAGGGCTCCTGACGGCTGCGCAGCTCGGCCGCCAGCACCTGCTCAGCGGCGGTGCCGCGGTTCAGTTGGATCCCAGGGCCGCGCCGGCCGATCTCAGCGGCGCGCTGGCTGGCGGCGCTGGCGGAGAGAAACGCGTCGTTGGCCTGAAGATCCACAGAGGCGGGCTGTTGGTGCACCGATCCTGCCAAAGGCCGCGGCACTGCGCGACCGGGAGCAGCGGTGTTACACAGCTTGCAACCAATGCAGCCCCCCTTCATCCAGCCAGCCGGCAAAGGGCACATCCCAGGGATCCGCCGGCAGCTGGGGCACCAGGCACCCCGCCGGCAGCACCGCCAGGGCCGTGACCCGGCCCCAGCCGGGCTGGCTGCGCAGCCGATCGAACCAACCGCCGCCGTAGCCGAGGCGATAGCCGCGTCGATCGAAGGCCAGAGCCGGGGCCAGCAGCACGGCCAGCTGCTCGGGCGCCAGGGGCTCGCCGCCACTGGGGGCCGGGATGCCGGTGGCATCGGCCTGCAGCGGATCGCCGGGCTGCCAGCGGTGGTAGTGGAGGCGGCCGTCGCTCACCCGCGGCAGGGCCAGCCGCCGGCGCAGCTGGGGCAGCTCCGCCAGGCCCCGCAGGTCGGCCTCGCCGTGCAGCGGCCAGTAGATCCCCAGGGCACCACCACCGGCGGCGAGCAGGCTCGGCAGGGCCTGGCGGCCCCAGGCCTGCAGCGGGGCCTCCGCAGCCGGGAGCAACCGGCGCCGCCGGGCGCGGAACAGGCGGCGCAATTGCGCTTTGTCGGCCTGGGCTGGCGCTGATTCCATCAGCGCTGGAACCAGCCGGTGAGGGCCACCGCCAGGGCGTCGGCGGCGTCGTCGGGGCGGGGGGGATCGCTGAGATTCAGCTCACGCATGACGGCGTCGAGCACCTCATCCTTGCGGGCATGGCCGTGACCGGCCAGGGCCAGCTTGATCTGCATCGGCGGGAACTCCACCACCGGCACCCGGAAGCGAGCCAGGGTCATCATCAGCACGCCGCGGGCCTGCACCACGGCGATCGTGGTGCTGGAGCGATAGAAGAAAAACTTCTCCACAGCCGCCAGCTGGGGCCGCCAGGTGCGCAGGAGCACCCGCAGATCACGGGCGATCTCCACCATCCGTTCCCCGTCGCAGCGGCCGGGGTCGGTGCGCAGGATGCCGCAATCGAGCAGCCGCTGGGCACCGCCCTGGCGGTCCTCCACCTCGATCACCCCGTAGCCCACGCGGGCCAGGCCGGGATCAATGCCGAGGATGCGCATGGGATCGCGCGGAGTGGGCCGAGTCTGCTGCCCCGCAGGGCCGAAGCAACCGCAGCCCGGCGATCGAGGGCCCGCTGCTCAGCGTTCGCCCAGCAGCTCGCTCCAGGAGAGATCCCGGGGCTGCGAGGGTTCGCTGCGGGTGCAGGGAATGGAGAGCACCGGCAGATCCCGATGCGGGCTGAGCGGCAGATCGAGGCTCAGGGCCACAGGCAGGGGATGGGACTGCTGGAGGCGGTGGAGGGGATCCATTGGTCGGGTTCTGACCAGCGTTCACCTTGATTGGCCCGCCAGCCATCGCTGGTGCCGGGGCTGCCCGCAGCCGGTATGGGGCGACACGCTGCCGCCTGCGGCCAGGGCTTCAGGCCGCCAGGGCCAGCTCAAAGGCGCCGCGGTCGCTGGATTCAGGGCGCTCAAACACCTTGCAGAACACCTTCACCACGCGGTCGCCCGAGTCGATCTGCTCAAGGGGGTCCTTGCGCAGGCGGTGGCGCAGGCAGCAGGCGGCCACACGGGCCACGTCGTCCTCCGTCACCTCGGTGCGGCCCTCGAAGGCGGCCAGGGCGCGGGCGGCGCGGTTGGTCACGATGTCGCCGCGCAGGCCGTCCACATCCAGTTCGCCGCAGATGGCGCTGATGCGGATGCGCAGGTCGTCGTCGATCTGCACGTGCGGCAGGCGGTTCTGCGCCTCCACCACCCGGGCCTGCAGGGCGTCCTGGCTGGGCTGCACGGCGCTGTTGAAGCCGTCGGGGTCGTTGTCGAAGGCGGTGCGCTGATCCACCACCTGCACCCGCAGTTCGGGATCGCGCACGGTGCGCACCTCCACGCTCATGCCGAAACGATCGAGCAGCTGCGGGCGCAGCTCCCCTTCCTCCGGGTTGCCGGAGCCGATCAACACGAAGCGGGCCGGGTGGCGCACGCTCACGCCCTCGCGCTCCACCGTGTTCCAGCCGGAGGCGGCCGAATCCAGCAGCACGTCCACCAGGTGGTCGTCCAGCAGGTTCACCTCATCCACGTAGAGCAGGCCGCGGTTGGCCTTCGCCAGCAGACCGGGTTCGAAGGCTCGCACGCCCTCGCTGAGCGCCTTCTCGATGTCGATGGTGCCGCAGAGGCGATCCTCGGTGGCCCCCAGGGGCAGGTCCACCATCGGCACCTGACGCTGTTCAGTGGTCAGCTGCTCGCCCTGCTCCTGGCGCTGGCGCACCTCGGCGCTCTGCAGATCGGGGTCGCCGGGGGAGCTGTTGTACGGGTCGCCGGCCACCACGTCGATCTCCGGCAGCAGGTCAGCCAGGGCGCGGATGGTGGTGCTCTTGCCGGTGCCGCGGTCGCCCATGATCATCACGCCGCCGATGCGCGGGTCGATCACGTTGAGGAGCAGCGCCAGCTTCATCTCCTCCTGGCCCACGATGGCGGTGAAGGGGTAAACCCTGCGCTTGCGGGCTTGCATCAGCGGGATGGCTCAGGCTGGTCCGGGGATTGTTTCACAGGCAGCAGGCTGAGCACCTGGGGTGGCGTGGCGTCCGCCGGGTAGATCAGCCGCACCCGCAGGCTGCGGCTGCCGCCAGGCGCCAGGCTGATGGTGCCGAGGGCCGGACCCTGCTGTCCCACCCGCTGCACCAGGTGGAACCCCTGGCGGCCCATGGCCCTGCCATCGCTGCCGTCGAGGCCGCTCACCTCCACGGTGCCGCGGAACATCACCGGGGGCCCCGGTTTGGCCTTGAAGCGCAGCCCGCCGATGGGCTGGTCGCCCTTGATGGGCGATTCCAGCGCCAGCTGCAGCTGCAGGGGCTGGGTCCCGGTGTTGCGCAGCGGCAGGGTGAGGTCGTATTCCACACCGTAGTTGCCGTGGGCCGCCCAGGCGGTACCCGGATAGAAGGCCTTGAGCTCGGCGGTTTGCACCTGGCGGGTGCCCAGGCTGCCCCGCTCCAGGGAGGCGATCGGCCAGGAGATGGGCGCCCGGCTGGCGGAGAGGTAGGGCTTGCCCGGGTCGGTGAGGGTGGTGCGCCAGGTGCTGCCCACCTGCACGCCACTCACTCGCGAGTACACCAGCTTGCCGCTGCTGCCGCGGGGGGTGGGGGTGTGTTCCTTGGCGCTGAGGGGCCCATCCAGCAGGGCGGCCCAGCGCTCCGGCGGCGGCGGTTGGTCGCCTTCGCCGAAGGCCGCCAGGGTGGCCAGGCTCACGGGCCCGGAGCTCTGCAGGCGCAGCTGCAGGTTGCGGCCGTTGAGCAGGGGGTCGAGCCCCCGCACCGGCATGGGCAGCAGCAGCAGGGTGCTCAGCTGGCCGGGGGGGAGGGTCCAGCGCTCAGGCAGCAGCGGCCCCCGCTGGCGCCCCAGCAGTTCGGTGGCCACGCGGCTGCCCGGCCCGGCGTAGGTGTTGCCGTCCTGGGGCATCAGCTCCGGCAGCGGCAGGAACGGCGCCTGGGGCTGGATGCGATCGGTGGCCTGGGAGAGGGCGGTGGAGCCCGCCAGCAGCTGCAGGGTCACCGGTTGCGCCCCGCGGGGTTGGGCCACCACCGCCAGCCACAGGGTGGAGTTCAGCTGATCCGGCTTGCCGGCGAACACGTGGTGGCTGAACAGATCGAAGCGGCCGTTGAGCGGCACGTTGAGGTGCGCCGCCGGCTGGCTGCGGCCCTGGCCCGGGAAGGTGGAGAGCAGGATCCCCGGCTCGCTGATCAGCTCCGGGTTGTTGTCGTTCACCACCAGCACCGCATCGAGGCCGCCGGGCAGGGGGGCCACCACCTGGGGCCGCTGGATCGGCGCCGGGGCCGTCGGGGGTGCTGGGTTGGGGG
>JBJTHL010000054.1:0-21142 GCA_046094445.1 Vulcanococcus sp. | reverse complement strand
GCTGCTGTTGCCCGGGATGCTGGTGGCCGCCGTTCTGGCGGCTCTGGTGAGCCGCACGTTGGTTGCTCAGCCCATCTATCACGCCCTGGCGGAGGTCAACCGCCTTCCGTCGTGAGCACGAGGGCCGAGCGCTCGCGGGTGGCGATCACCCAGAGCCATTTCGTGAGCAGCAGCAGGCGGTTCTCGCTGTCGGGCATGAACGCCAGGTGGGCCAGCCCCCACAGCACCCAGCCCACGGGGCCGCTGAGCTGGATGCCGCGCAGGTGGGCCACGGCGAACAGGGGGCCGATCACCGCCATGCTGCCGAAATCGGTGAACGCAAAGGAGGCGTGCTCGGCCCCTTGGCAGCGGGCCAGGATGTCGTGGGCCACCCAGCCCCCCATCTGAACGGCCGGACCGGCCATGCCGGGCAGCGGCTTGCCATCGGCGGTGTGGCTGTAGCTGCAGAGGTCGCCCACCACGCGGATCTCGGGATGGCCGGGAATCGAGAAATCGGGCTCCACCTCCACCCGGCCGCCGCGGTCCACCGCGATGCCACTGCAGCGCTCGGCCAGCAGCTTGCCGAGGGGTGATGCGCTGACGCCGGCGGTCCAGCAGATCGTTTCGGCCTGCAGGGTGCGCTCACCGTCGGCGGTGTTGACCACCACTGTTCCGGCTTCGATCGCTTTCACGCGGCCCCCGAGCAGCAGGTTCACCCCGCTGGCGAGCAGATGGTCACCGGCCGCTTTGGAGAGTTTGGGATCCATGGCCCGCAGCACCCGATCGCCGGGATCCACCAGGGTCACGGTGCACTGCCCGGGGTCGAGCTGCTTGAAATCGCGGGCCAGCGTGTGGCGCATCAGGTCGTTCAGGGAGGCGGCCAGTTCGCAGCCCGTGGGGCCGCCACCGATCACCACCACCGACTGCAAGATCCGGCGCCGGTCCGGGTCGGGTGTCTGCTCGGCCAGTTCCAGGGCGCTGAGCACGTTGCGGCGGATGGCAGCCGCATCCTCCAGGGTCTTCATCGGCGTGGCGAAGGCCCGCCATTCGTCGTGGCCGAAGTAGCTGGTGCCGGCACCGGCCGCCAGGATGAGATGGTCGTAGCGATAGCGGCGATCATTGAAGATCACCTCCTGGGCCGCAACGTCGAGATCGTCGACCTCCCCCAGCAGGATTTGGATGTTCGGGGCCTGCCCCACCATGTGGCGCAGGGGTGAAACCACGTCGGTCTGGGAGACCAGACCCGAGGCCACCTGATACAGCAAGGGCTGAAACAGGTTGAAGTTGCGCCGATCGATCAGGGTGACCCGAATCGCTTTTCCGGCCAGTACATGGGCTGCCTTCAACCCGGCAAAACCGCCCCCCACGATCACCACGTGGGGGGCATCCCCCAGCTGGTCGGAGGGGGGGGTGAGCTCCAGAAAAAATCGCTCGGATGCCATCGCCACCAGGCAGTGAACTCACGCTAGTGAGATCTGCGCAGGCGTCTGGCTGCGGTTCAGCGCCGTCCGAACAGGTCTTCCCAGCTCACGGGTTCGCTGTGATGCGGTGGTGCTGGCGTTGGTTGGGGATGGGCCGCAGGGCGGCGCCGAGACGTGCGGTTGGTGGGCGCCTGGCGCGTTGCGCCAGCAGAGGCCTGGACCGCGGGACGCGGCCCGTGGGCTGTCTTGGTTGTGGTCATCGTGTTGAACCGGGATATGGCGTTCGCACCGTGACGGCGTTGACCTGTCCCTGCAGGAGAGGCGCTCCGCCGAGCTTGAAAGGGGTTGGTGTTGCCTTCGCTGCAGATGCTGGATCGTGGGGTGATGGCCTGGGCCGCTGCACCGCCACCGATCACCATAGCCCCAACCTCTGGTAATGGCTGCGGTGATGGGCGAACAACCGATCCTGATCCTGGGGGGATTCCTGATCACCGCCGAGGCCTACGCACCGATGCAGGCGTGGTTGGCCGCCCACAACGGCGGTCAGCCGGTGTGCCTGGTGCCAGCCACCCGGGTCGACTGGCTGCTCACGGTGGGGAGCTGGGGCTGGCGCCGTCTGCTGGATCGCACGGCCAGCCTGGCCCGGCAGCTCGCGGCCGCGTCCCCCACCGGACGCATCACCCTGATCGGCCACAGCTCCGGCGGCGTGATGCTGCGCCTGTTTCTGGGATCGGAACCCTTCGCGGGGCGGATCTATGGCGGTGCGGCCCTGGTCGATTGTCTGATCTGCCTGGGCAGTCCGCACACGGCGCTGCGGGCCACGGCGCTGCGTCAGCTGGTGGATCGTCGCTATCCCGGCGCCTGGTTCGCCGATGCGGTGCGGTATGTCTCGGTGGCGGGAGATCTCAACCCCGAGGATGGCTCGGCGACGGCCCGGCGGTTGGCACCCGGTTCCTACCGGGCGATCAATGGCAACGCGGCGGCTGCGGGTGATGGGTTGGTGCCGGTGGCCTCCGCCTGCCTGAGCGGATCGCAGGCGATCGTGCTGCCGGGCGTGGCCCATGGTGGGGCTTTCGGTGCCCGTTGGTACGGCAGCCCTGAGGTGGTGGCGCAGTGGTGGGGCGTCGCTGCAGCAGGCGCTGTCGCCGCGCCATCGGCTCCATAGGGACCGCCCAGAGCGCGGGGCGGCCGTGATGAAGCGTCAGCACCTGCAGACCCTGCAGGCTCTTTACGCCCATCCCCTGCAGCACGGCCTGCGCCGCTCGCGGGTGGAGGCCCTGCTGGTGAGCCTCGGAGCGGATCTCGAGCTGCTCTCGGGCCATCGCCTGCAGGTGCAGTTGCCCGATGGCTCCAGCACCTGGCTTCACGCAGGCCAGGGGTCCCATCACCCGTGCCTTGATGGGGAAGCGGTGCTGCGCCTGCGTCACCTGCTGCAGGCCGCCGGCATCACACCAGACCACCCGGATGCCAGCGCCGCCTCGGTCCGCGGCGATCAGGGAGAACGGCTGGTGCTGCAGCTGGACCATCGCCGCGCCCACCTCTGGACCCTGCAGGCTGCCGGCGCGGTGGCTTCGGCGGAGGCCTCGCTGCTGGCCGCCGGCGAGCTCTGGGCCGGCGATCAGAACCTCAGCCATCGCCACGAACGCGACATCGCCGGCCAGCGCGCACCGCTGGATCACGCCTACCTCGAACAGCTCAGTGCCCGGATCGCTGAGGCCGACGCGGTGTTGCTGCTGGGCCATGGCCACGGACAGGCCGATGTGCGCGGCTTGCTGCTGCGGCATCTGCGCCTGCACCATCCCGCCCTGCTGGAGCGGATCGTAGGGGTGGTGGCGCTCGATGACACCGCCCTCAGCGAGGGGCAGCTGCTGGCCCTGGCCCAGGAGCATTTCGGCAACCTGCCCCATCGCCGGCCGCTGGTGGTGCCGGGCCAGGAGCCGCGCGAGGCCGGACCGCACCGGCCGCGGCGCCCCCCGTCGCAACGGCCCAGCGACTGAGCGAGGCTGGGTACGTTTCGTCCCCCGTCACCGTGCGTCGTCGCACCCTTCTGCGCCTGCTGCCCGTCCTGTTGGTGGGGGCGACCGCTGGCCTGCAGCCTGGACAGGCTGGTCCGCTGCCGCCGCCCCCAGCGGAGCCATCGGCTGCAGCGGCCTCCAGCCACCTGCGCTTCCTCGCGGTGTCGGACACCGGCAGCGGTGATGCCAACCAGCGGGCGGTGGGCACCCAGATGGCTGCCGTGCATCGTGCGCGACCTGTGGATCTGGTGGTGCTGGGGGGCGACAACATCTATCCCTCCGGCGACATGGCTCTGATCGATGCCACCTTTCGCCGGCCCTATGCCGAGCTGCTGGCGGCCGGGGTGCCGTTCCATGCGGTGCTCGGCAACCACGACATCCGCACCGACAACGGCAATCCCCAGGTGGCTTATCCGGGGTTCGGCATGAAGGGCCGCACCTACAACCTGCGCCGTGGCCCGGTGGAGTTTCTGATGCTCGATACCAATGTGAACACCGACTGGCAGCGGCAGCTCAGCTGGTTGCGTGTGGTGCTGGCCCGCAGCACGGCCCCCTGGAAGGTGGTGGTGGGCCATCACCCGATCTATTCCTCCGGGCTCTATGGCAACGACCCGGAGCTGGGGGCGAAGTTGATTCCCCTGCTGCGCAAGCACGGCGTGCAGCTCTACATCAACGGCCATGAACATCACTACGAGCGCAGCCTGCCGATCGATGGCATCACCTACCTCGTGGTGGGTGGCGGGGGGGCCGCCCTGCGCCCGGTGATCGCCACAGCTCAGACCGCCAAGGCCATCAGTGTGTACAGCTTCGCTGAAATCGAGGCGGGCCCCAGGGAGCTGCGCCTCAATGCCTGGGACAGCAAGGGCCGTCTGATCGATCAAGCGGTGATCACGCGGCGCTGAGCCCCAGCGGCGTTCAGCGCCGTTCCAGCCGCTCCAGGCTCGGGATCAGCGCGGCTGCCGCCAGTAGGCCCAGAGCCAGGATCAGCAGCGCTGGCACCAGGGCGGCCCCCACCCGTTCATCGCTGGCGTACTGGTACACCCGCACGGCCAGGGTGTCGAAATCGAAAGGCCGCAGCGCGAAGGTGAGCGGCAACTCCTTCACCGTGTCCACGACCACCAGCAGGGCACCCACCAGCAGCGGCCCGCGCAACAGGGGCAGGTGGATCCGCCCGAGGACCCCAGCCCAGCTCTGGCCGAGGGAGGTGGCGGCTTCGTCCACACTGGGCGGGATGCGTTCCAGGGCCGCATCGAGGCCGCCCTTGGCCACCGCCAGGAAGCGATCCCCATAGCCCCACACCAGCAGTAGCAGCGGCGCCAGGGCCAGGGGGCCGCCGATCAGCATCAACGCCAGGGCCAGCACCGTGCCGGGGATGGCGTACCCGAGCCCGGCCACGAAGCTGAGGCGCTGCAGCAGCGGATTGGCGATCCAGCGTTTGGCGATCGCCAGCACCAGGCCAGCCCCCACTGTGAGCAGGGCGGCCAGCAGAGCCAGGCCAAAGCTGCGTCCCCCCAGCTCCAGCAGTTCCGGCAGCGATTCGGCCTGCAGCTGGTCCCAGCTGAGGGCGCTCCAGAGCAGCGGTAGCCCCAGGCTGAGCAGGGGTGGCAGCACGCACACCAGCTGGGCGAGCCAGCGGCGGCTGCCGATCAGGGCCCAGCGGTTGTCGCTGTCGCCATCGTTGCCGAGGTTCCAGCAGCGGCTGCGGCGCCGCAGGTTGCGCTCCGCCCCCACCAGCAGCGCCACGATCACCAGGGCCAGCAGGGCCAGGGCCACGGCACCCTGGGGGTCGGCATCCTGTTGCCAGCGCTGCAGGATGCCTGCCGAAAGCGTGGGGACCCCCAGTAGCTCCACCGCCCCCAGTTCGTTCACCACCTCCATGCCCCCCAGGGCCATGCCAGCGCCGATGGCGGGCAGGGCCATCGGCAGGGCCACGCGCCGGAAGCTGCCCCAGGGCCCCACCCCCAGGGAGCGGCAGGCCTCAAGCTGGCGGCGGCCGCTCACCGAAAAGCTCTCGGTGGAGAGCAGGAACACGTAGCTGTACGTGCTGAGCACCAGCACCATCGCGGTGGGGGCGAAGCCGTGCAGGCGCAGGCCGAGACGGCTGGCCAGATCGATCAGGGTGGCCGCCAGCAGGTAGCTGGGGGTGGCGAGCGGCAACAGCTGGGCGATGCGCAGGCCGCGGCGGCCGGGGAAGCTGCAGCGGGCCGTGAGCCAGCCGGTGGCGGTGCCCAGCACGGCCGCCAGTAGCCCCACCACCAGCACCAGGCCCACGGTGTTGAGCAGTTGCCGCGGCCCGTCGCTGCCCAGCCGCAGGCCGGCCAGGGCATCGGGGCCGGCGAAGGAGAACAGCCCCAGGCCCAGCACCGGTGCCAGGGCCAGAGCGCAGAGCGCCACGATGCCGGCGGCCAGTGCTGCCCGTTGCGGTGCTGCACGCTGCCCCGAAGCGCTCAGGGGTGGTGCGCTCAGGTGGGGCTCGGCGGTGCGGACCATGGTCGAAAAGCCTACGGGGCGGGGCCGTGAACCATCCCGGCGTGACCAATGTCACAACCCCGCGTGGCCAAGGGGTGAACCGCTTCCGATCGCCCCCTGCACCGGGCCAGAGTGCGCCCCACCGACCCCCGATCCGCCTTGACCCTGCCCTCCCTGTTGCGCCGCTGCACCCCTGAGCGCCTGGCCTGCGCCGCACTGCTGCTCACCACGGCCGCCGGTGCCGCCGTGGCCCTGGCCGCCGGTGGTGCCGCCAGGGCCGAGGGCCAGGAGATCGGGGTGTACTCCGGCCGGCACTACAACACCGATCAAGCTCTCTACGCGCAGTTCACGGCCCAAACCGGCATCCGGGTGAAGCTGCTGGAGGGCAAGGACGACGCCCTGATTCAGCGCGTGCGCAGCGAAGGCCGCAACAGCCCGGCGGATGTGCTGGTGTTGGTGGATGCGGCCCGCTTGGATCAGGCGGCCGACCTCGGCCTGTTCCGGCCATCCCCCTCCGCCACCCTGCTGCGGGATGTGCCCCTCAGCCTGCGGGACTCCAAGGGCCGCTGGTACGGCCTCACCCGCCGGGTGCGGATGCTGGTCGTGAACCCCGCCCAGGTGAATCCCGCCAGTCTCCGCACCTACGCCGATCTCGCCAGCCCCGCCCTCAGGGGCAAGCTCTGCCTGCGGGATCGCCGCAGTGTGTACAACCAGTCGTTGGTGGCGGATCAGCTGATCCTGCGGGGCGACCAGGCGGCAGCCAGCTGGGTGAAGGGCATGACGGCCAACGTGCGTCAGGCCTACTTCACCTCCGACACCCCACTGATCCGGGCCGTGGCCAACGGTCAGTGTGGCGTTGGCCTGGTGAATAACTACTACGTGGCGCGGATGCTGGCGGGCGATAACGGCGCCGCCGACAAGGCCCTGGCTGCCCGCCTCAAGGTGGTGTTCCCCACACCCGCCCACGTGAACATCAGCGGTGCCGGGGTGCTCAAGAGCTCCAACAACCCGGCTGCAGCGCTCCGGTTGATTGAGTTCCTGGCCTCCCCCAGCGGCGGTCGCGGCTACGCCGAGGCCAACAACGAATACCCCTTGCGCGGCACCGGCAACAACCCGATCCTCAAGCGTTTCGGCAGCTTCCAGCCTGATGGGGTATCGGCCGAGCAGATGGGTGCCAAGAACAAGGCCGCCGTGCGGTTGATGGAGGCCAACGGCTGGCAGTGAGAGCAGCGCCCCAGCGTGGACGCCCGCCAGTCGGTCCGCCGGCTGGCTTTTTTGATGGGCCGAGGTGGCTGAGGCGACGGGGGCACTCGGCTGGCGCGGCCCCGGGATCGCAAGAGCACCTTGTTATTGAGAATCGCTTGCAAAAGGGTGCCTGCCTTGTTTAGGTTGCGACGCATTCGCAATTAGCCCGTGCCGCGGTGTCCGGGCTCCTCTGTTGCCCATGTCTCTGCGCGTTCTCCCTCCCGTTCCTCTCGCGGCGGTTCGCATGCCTGTTGGCCAGACGCTGCTGCTCGATCCGGCCCTGCGCCCCGCGGGCAGTTGCATCAACGTGCTGGAGGGGATGGCCCGGGTGTATTGCCCCTGCGACGAGACCGAGGGGATGACCCTGGCCTTCCTGCAGCCCGGCGATCAGCTGTGCACCGATCGCCTCTGCAGCGAGGGCATCTGTGTGGAGGCGCTCACCCCCCTGGCCTTCACCACGGAGGCCGCGCCGCGGGCCGGAGCCGGTGTGGATCCGGTGAACGAGTGGACGCTGCAGCTGCTGCGCATCCGCCATCTCGGCAGCGCCGAACAGCGTTTGCATGCCCTGCTCAGCCTGCTGGTCCGGCGGCTGGGACGCCGTTGCGGCAGCTGGTGCGATCTGCCCTTCCGACTCACCCATGAGCGCATCGGGGAACTGATCGGTGCCACCCGCGTCACCACCACCCGGATGATGTCGCGCATCCGCCAGGCCCAGTTGCTGGAGGTGCCCGCCGGCGAGAGCGGGCTGCGGCTGGCGCCCGAACTGGTGGAGTCGGCGCCGCTGGCGGCCGCATAAACGGTTCTGCCGTCTGGTGGGAGCCAGCCACGCACGCGGCGATCGGTCGGGATGGCCGGCCCCGCCGCGCTGCATGGCTCGGCCTCTGGCGCCGCCTCCCATGATTGGTGCCAGCGCAGGCACCACCCCTTGAGCAGCAGCCCGGATGTACTCGTGGTGGGCAGTGGCCTGGGGGGCCTTTGCTGCGGAGCGATCGCGGCACGCCACGGCCTCGAGGTGCTGGTGCTGGAGGCCCACGATCGACCGGGCGGTGCCGCCCATGGCTTCGAGCGCCGTGGCTTCCGTTTCGAATCCGGCCCCTCGCTGTGGGGAGGCCTGGGCTGCTGGCCCTCCACCAATCCCCTGGCCCAGGTGCTGCGCGCGGTGGGTGAGCAGGTGCCGGTGGCGCAGTACCGCGACTGGGGCCTGATGCTGCCGGAGGGATCGCTGCGCATCGGCGTCGGCGCCGAGCCCTTCCTGGAGGTGCTGCGCGCCCTGCGCGGGCCGGCCGTGGGGGAGGAGTGGGCCGCGTTCATGGTGTGGCTCGAGCCCTACTGCCGCGCTGCCAATGCCCTGCCGCTACTGGCCCTGCGCCCTGGGCTCGGCATGGCCGGAGCCCTCGGAGCGCGGGGATCGGCGGCGTTGCTGCGCCATGCGCCGCGGCTTGCGGCCCTCGGTGGTGCCTTCGGCCCCATGGCACGGCGCCAGCTGCGCGATCCCTTCCTGCTCCACTGGGTGGAGATGTTGTCGTTTCTGATCTCGGGTCTGCCCCTCGATCAGACCAGCGCCGCCGCCATGGCCAGCCTGTTCGGCGGCTGGTTCCAGCCCGATGCGGCCCTCGATTACCCTCTGGGCGGCAGCCCGGCAGTGGCGGAAGCCCTGGTGCGCGGGATGCGCCGCCACGGCGGTGAGCTGCGCTGCGGTGCCGCCGTGGCCCGGATTCTGGTGGAGGGGGGCAGGGCCGTGGGGGTGGAGCTCACCTCCGGCGAACAGCTGCGGGCTCGCCGCGGCGTGGTGAGCAATGCCAGCACCTGGGACACCCTCGCGCTGTTGCCTCAGGACGCGCTGCCGCGGCGTTGGTACCAGCAGACCGCCGCCACCCCGGCCTGCGCCAGCTTCCTGCATTGGCACCTCGGCCTGCGCGGCGACGACCTCCACCATCTGCCGATCCACCACGTGTGGGTGGGCGACTGGTCGCGCGGCATCGGCGCCGAGCGCAACATGCTGGTGCTGTCGATGCCATCGCTGCTCGACCCCAGCCTGGCGCCGCCGGGGCATCAGGTGCTGCACGGCTACACCCCCGCCAACGAACCCTGGGAGCTGTGGCGTGATCTGGAGCCCGGCAGCGCCGCCTACAACGCCCTGAAAACCGAGCGCTGCAGCCTGTTCCATCAGGTGCTGGCGCAGCAGATCCCGGACCTGGCGGATCGGATCGTGATCGAGCTGCAGGGCACGCCGCTCACCCATCAGCGCTACCTGCGGGTGGCGCAGGGGAGCTATGGCCCGGCGATCGGCGCCGATCAGGCGCCGTTCCCCGCGGGGACCACGCCGATCGAGGGCCTGCTGCTCTGCGGGGCTGGTGTGTTCCCTGGGATCGGCGTGCCGCCGGTGGCCGTGAGCGGTGCGATGGCGGCCCACAGCTTCGTGCCGGTTGGCGCCCACAAGGCCCTGCTCGACGAGCTCGACCTGCGGGTGCCGGGCTGACGCCTGCGCCTGCTCAGAGCCGTGGTAGCAACTGTTCGCTCAGGGCTTCAGCGCTGCGCAGGGCCCCTTCCACCCGGCCGAAGCCTGGGCCGCTCACGGCATCGCCGCAGAAGCCGATCCGGCTGGCGGGGCAGAGGCTGAGGTGGGCCGGTAGCCCGCGGTCGGTCCCATCGGCCGCGAAGGCGGCGCCCCAGCGCATCAGCTGGCGCTGCGCGCCGCTGCCGGGGGGAAGCGTCAGGCCCAGGCCCGCACCCACAGCCCCCTGCACCGCCGCCTCCAGGGCATCGAGCACCGCCTGCTCCTGATCGGCCGGCGGTGCGGCCCCCAGCAGCTGGGCTGCTGAGGAGCGGCTGCCGTACACCTGCCGGTGGGCGCTGGCGAACTCCGGGCTGGATTCGGCCACCAGGGTGCAGCGGCCATCGCCGAGCTGCTGCAGCGACAGGCGCCGCAACCCCCAGCGCTGCTGTGCCGGCGGCTGCAGTTGCAGCAGCCGCCAGGGCTGCTCCAGCCAGGGGGCCGCCTGCTCCGGGCTGAGCTGCCGCAGCAGGTTGCTGCTGCCATGGCTCTCCAGCCCCGCCAGGGCCGTTGCCGCTGCGGTGAGGGCGGGATCGTCGCTGAGGGCGGCCGCGCGCTGCAGCGGCACATCGGGCCAGCCGAACACCATCCGACAACGGGGATGGGCCAGCAGGCTGCCGCTCAACACCAGCCAATCCGCCTGCAGCAACTCCGTTCCATCGCCATCCCGCAGGCTCCAGCCCGCCTCGGCGCCCGGTCCCGTGCGCACCAAGCTGCGCACCAGGCAGCCGTAGCGGCTGCTGGTGGTGCCGGGCTGCTGCTCCGCCAGTGCCAGCAACCCCGCGCAGAGCTGGTCCATGCCGCCGTTGCCCTGCCAGAGGGCGCCGCTGCTGAAGCCATCATCGATCGGAGCGGCCAGCCGGCCGTCGCCATTGAGGCTCTGGATCGCGCCCCTCCAGGGTCGGATCCAGCCCCCCTGCCGCAGGGGCTCCAACAGGGCCGGCTCCGCCCCGCTGCTGGCGTTGTTGAAGCTGCTGGCGATGTTGAACAGTGGGGCACCGTGGTTGATCAACAGCCCCGGATCGTGGCGGGAGCGGCGACTGGCGGCCCTGCCGCCGGGGCCGCGGCCGATCTCCAGCAGGCTGATCGCCCCGCTCCAGCCCCCGCGCCGCAGGCAGGCCGCCAGAGCGCAACCGGCCACACCGGCACCCACGATCGCCAGGCGCGTCTCAGCCATGGCCACCAGTCGCCGGCGTGCGGGCGAGCACGGCGAAGAACGGATCACCCTTGCCACCGATCCAGCCCAGGGGTCCGCTGGCGCGGGTGTCCTCCGCCAGCAGCTGCTCAAGCTGCCAATCCTGGCAGAGCAGCACCTTGGCCACCGAGGCCAGCCGGTCGCGGTCCGACGCCTCCAGCCAGGCCTGGGGGGCCTTGGTGGGGAACATGCGGTTGGAGAAGGCCACGATCAGCAGGCCCCCGGGGCGCAGCACCCGCTTGAGCTCCACCGCCACCGCCTCCGGTTGCTGCAGGTACTGCCAGCCCGCCACGATCAAGGCCGCGTCCAGGCAGGCGTCGGCTAGGGGCAGCCGTTGGTCTGCGTTGAGGTTCTGCCGCCAGTGGCGGTTCAGGCGGGGATTGGCCGCGAGCTCCTCGCTGTTGAGCCCATGGCCGATCACCTCGGCGTAGGCCACATCCTCCGGCAGATGGCTCACCCAGCTGCTCATCAGATCCAGCAGCTGCCAGCTCGGCTGCAGGTGCTCGCGGTAGAGCTGCGTCAGCCGCGTGCGGAAGCCCCCATCGAGGTGATGCACGAAGCGGGGCTGGCCATAGAAGAGCCCGTCGTCGCGCTCGTCCTGCTTGCGGCGTTCGGCATCGCTGAGCACCGGCACGGCGAGGGGCATCGAGGCCATGGATCGGGTGCGCGGGCGGGGGCCAGGGCCACCATGCTGCTGGTTCCCTTGCCGCAGTGCGTGATGCCCAGCCCCTCGCCCCTGCCCGATGGTGCAACGCTGCTGGCCCTGGAGGATCACGTGCGCCGAAACGGCAGCGGCCTGGAGGTCGACCGGCTCTGCGGACGCTGGCGCCTGGAGCAGGTGTGGTCCAAGGGGGGCAGCCATCCCTCCGCCTTGAGCGGTGCACTGTTGCGCAGCCTGGGGGCGCGGCTGGAAATCCAGCCTGCAGCGCAGGGTTCGCCGGGGCTGGAACTGCGCAATGCGGTGCAGCTGGGGGCCCTCGAGCTCAGCTTCCATGGGGCCGGCTGGTTGCAGGGGCGGCGTCCGCTGCTGCTGTTCGGCTTCGAGCGCCTGGAGCTGCGGCTGGGCGGGGCGCTGCTGTTGAGTCGCCCTCTGCCGCCGGTCGCGCCGCGCCGCCAGCCCTTCTTCGCCCTGATCGGCCGTGGAGAGGATTGGCTGGCCGCCCGCGGCCGCGGCGGTGGGCTGGCCCTCTGGCGACCCCTCTCCTGAAGTCCGGTTGAACCCGTGTTGCGTCAGCATGGGTGCTCCCGCCACGACGGCTGAATGGCTTGCCCGCACTGCGGCAGTTGGTCGGTGCGGGCGGATCGCAGCCTGGCCGGCCGTCTGGTGTGCGGCCGGTGCGGGCGGCCGCTGCAGGGGGTGAGAGCAGCTCGGCGCGGCAGCGGCCGCTCACCCCTGCCCTGGCGCGGTGGTGTGCGGCGCACCTGGCAATGGGCGCTGCTGGCACTGCTGGCCTCGGCGGCGGCACTGGCCGCCCTGCAACCCGTCGCTGCGCCCCCCGCTGCAGACGGCGGCGCTGGGTGGTCCCTGCGGCGTTAGCCGCGCAGATCCCGGTCGCCTACCTCCTGGAGTTCGCTGCAGCCCAGCACCGCTTCAGGATGGCTGTAGTGCTTGAACTCCAGCCAGTTGCCGCTGGGATCCTGCACGAACAGGGTGTGATGCTCCAGCGGTTCGCCGCTGTAGCGGCACTTCGGCGCCACCGCCCAGGGCACCCCCTGCAGGGCGATCCGCTGCCGCAGGCTTTGCCAGGCGCTGAGGCTGGGGAAGATCAGGCCGAAATGGCGCGGGTAGATGCCCGCCTGGGGGCAGGGGCTGGAGCGGTCGTGCTGCAGCACCAGCTGATGGCCCGCAAGATCGAGGATCGCGGCCACTGCACTGCGCCGCCCCGGCCGGCAACCGAGCACGGCCACGTACCAGGCCACGCTGGCCTCCAGGTCCTGGGCTGGAATCGAGAGGTGGAAGCAGGGGCGCTCGCTCACGGCCGTATCAGGCTGGGCCAGTCAGCAGCTGCCAGTTCAGCGGCTCGCCGGCGTGGAACGGCACCAGGGTGGTTGGCGTGTCGGTGCCATTGGCGAGTTGCAGCAAGGCCGGTACAACGGCTGGCTCATCCTCGGAAGCCTGCTGCCGTTCCAGCGTGATCGTGCCCGTATTGAGCGGCAGTCCGTAGAAGCGCGGGCCGTGCTCGCTGGCGAAGCCCGCGAAGCGATCCAGAGCCCCCTCCTCGTCGAACACCTGCAGATAGCTCTCCAGGGCGAAGGGTGCGTTGTAGATGCCGGCACAGCCGCAGGCCGTCTCCTTGGCATGGCGGGCGTGGGGCGCGGAGTCGGTGCCGAGGAAGAACTTTGGGCTGCCGGAGGTGGCGGCCGCCCGCAGCGCCAGGCGGTGGCGTTCCCGTTTGGCTACTGGCAGGCAGTAGAAGTCGGGCCGCAGCCCGCCCTGAAACAGGGCGTTGCGGTTGATGTGCAAGTGGTGTGGCGTGATCGTGGCCGCCAGATTGGCGGGACCTTCAGCCACCACCTGAGCAGCATCGGCGGTGGTGATGTGCTCCAGCACCACCTTCAGCCCGGGGTGGCGATCCAGCAGCGGCAGCAGGTGGCGCTCGATGAACACCGCCTCGCGATCAAAGACATCCACCGCTGGATCGGTGACCTCACCGTGGATCAGCAGCGGCATGCCGATCCGCTCCATCGTCTCCAGGGCGGCGCTGATCGCCAGCGGATCGCGCACACCGGCATCGCTGTTGGTGGTGGCACCGGCGGGGTACAGCTTGGCGGCCGTGAACACGCCCTCGCCAAAGCCACGCTCCAGTTCGGTTGGCGGCAGGGTTTCCGTGAGGTAGGCCGTCATCAACGGCGTGAACCCCGCGGCCAGCTCCCGGCCGTCGCTGGACGCCAGCGCCGCAAGAATGCGCTGCCGGTAGGCCTGTGCCGCCGCTGCGGTGGTGATCGGCGGCCGCAGATTCGGCATCACGATCGCCCGGGCGAACTGGCGCGCTGTGTGCCCCACCACGGCCTGCAGCATCGCCCCATCGCGCAGATGCACATGCCAATCATCCGGGCGGCGGATCGTGAGCCGCTGGAGTTCGGTGGAGCTGGTGGTGGTCATCGGCGTGTGGTCGCAACGGCGTGAGTCAGTGCTGGCGGCCCGGACCTCCAGCCACCAGCCAGGCGCTCAGGGCCAGCAGCAGCACACTGCCGCTGAACACCAGCAACGTGTTGGTGCTGTCGATCGGGAACACCAGCATCGCTTTGAAGGCGGCCACGATCAACGCCACCACGATGACCTTAACCAGCTTCTCCTTGAGCGCATCGAGGCTGCGGATGTCCAGCAGGCCGCTGCCGGCGCCGGCCCCGGGCAGCCGGGCCGCTTCGATGTCGGAGATCAATAACTCATACACGCCGTAGCCGAAGATCAGCAGGGCGATGCCGATCAGGTAGAGGTCCACGCCGCCCACCAGCTGGCCGAGCAGTTTGGCGACGGCCTTGCTGTCGTCGGGTGCGCTGTCCAGCAGGTGCCCAAGGGCCTGCAGGATCTCCAGGCTGCCGCACCAGAAGGCCGCAGCGCTGCTCAGCAGGCTCATCACCACCGGCACGATCGCGATCAGCCGGAAACGCCACAGCCAGCGCTCAAAGCACCGTTCCAGGCGGTGCGCCGGGCGGGATTGAGCGGCCCCGGCTGCCATAGCCTCGCGTGACGGGTCCAGGTGTTGGCTGTGGCGGCGCTCAGGTGAACCTAGGAGGCGACCGGGCGCTAGGAGGCGACCGGGCGCTCGCTCGTTGTCTGAGCCATCCTCCAGCCAATCATGGTCCAGGACTCTGAGTCTTCCGCGCTGCTGGCCCTGAAGGTGCAGCCACGGGCCAGCGCCGACGCCGTGCTGGGTGAGCGTGAGGGGGTGATCGTGGTGCGGCTCAAGGCCCCGCCGGTGGAGGGGCAGGCCAATGCCGCCTTGCTGCGCTTCCTGGCCAGGCGGCTGGGGGTGCCCCAGCGGATGGTGGAGTTGGTGCGGGGAGGCAGCGCTCGCCACAAGTGGGTGCGCGTGCTGGGGCTGAGTACCGCGGTCGCCCGCCAGGCCCTGCTCGGCAACAGCGGATGCCACCGGTGATGAGTTTTGCTGGCAAACTGCGCCGAACACTTGTGCCTTCCATGGTTTCGCTGCGCCGGCTGGCCGCCGCCATCCCCCTGATCGCCTCCCTGGCCCTGGTGGGCTGCGCCGGCGACGGCGGCGGCCTGCAGAGTCAGAAACTGGCCACGATCAAAGGCCGCGGCAAGCTGATCTGCGGGGTGGATGGCAAGTTGCCCGGCTTCAGCTTCGTGGGCCCGGATGGCAGCTACAGCGGGCTCGATGTGGATGTGTGCAAGGCCACAGCCGCCGCGGTGCTGGGCGATGCCCGCAAGGTGGATTACCGCGATCTCAACTCCAGCGAACGCTTTGCGGCCCTGGCCAGCGGTGAGGTGGACCTCCTCTCCCGCAACACCACCTATACCCTCAGCCGCGACGCGGCCGGGGGCAATGGTCTCAATTTCGCACCCACCGTCTTTTACGACGGTCAGGGTGTGATGGTGCCCAACAACAGCGGTATCAAGAACCTGAAGGATCTTGCCGGCAAGCCCATTTGTGTGGAGAGCGGCACCACCACTGAACTGAACCTCGCCGACCGCATGCGCGAGATCGATACCCCCTATACCCCGCTCAAGTTCCAGACCGGCGATCAGACCTACGCCGCTTATCTCCAGGGCCGCTGCGTGGCGGTGACCAGCGATCGCTCCCAGCTGGCTGGCAAGCGCACCAGTTTCCCCGATCCCGCCGCCCACACTCTGCTGCCGGACACCCTGAGCAAGGAACCCCTGAGCCCGGCCACCGTCAATGCTGATCCGGTGTGGTCGGACGCGGTGCGCTGGATTGTGTACGCCCTGATGCAGGCGGAGGAACTGGGCATCACCCAGGCCAATGTGGAGGCCAAGGTTGCCGAAGCCAAGGCCAAGACCAACCTGGCCGATCTGCGCCGTTTCCTCGGTGTGGAGGGTGATTTCGGCAAGCAACTCGGGCTGCCTGCCGATTTCGTGGTGCAGGCGGTGAAGGCCGTCGGCAACTACGGCGAAATCTTTGAGCGCAACGTGGGCACCGGGTCCAAGCTCAAACTCGAGCGGGGCCTCAACCGCCAGTGGAAAGAGGGTGGTCTGATCTATTCACCGCCCTTCCGCTGATGGGGTCCCCGATCCAGGCCCAGGCTGGGGCCGCTCCACCCTGGTGGCGCAACCGACGCCTCATCCCCTGGCTGGTGCAGGCCGGCGTTGGGCTGGTGGTGCTGGTGCTGGTGGCGTTCCTGGTGGGCAACCTGGTGCGCAATCTCACCGCCGCCGGGCTGCTGTTGAGCTGGAGCTGGATCCACAATCCCTCCGGCTTCGACATCGCGGAAACCCTGTTGCCGTTCAACGCCGCCCTGCCCTACTGGCGGGCTCTGCTGGCGGGGTTGGTCAACACCGTGCGGGTGGTGATCGCCGGCCTGGTGGGCGCCACGGCGCTGGGCACGTTGATGGGCACGGCCTCGTTCAGCAGCAATGGCCTGCTGCGCCGACTGGCTCGGATCTACGTGGAGGTGATCCGCAACATTCCGCTGCTGCTGCAGCTGGTGTTCTGGTATTTCGTGGTGTTTCTGCAGTTGCCCAACGGCACAGCCGCCCTGCAATTGCCCGGTGTGGTGCTGGCCAAATCCGGGCTCTATCTCGGTCACACCGCCTTGGTGAATGGGGTGTGGCAGGGGTCGCTGCGGTTCACCGTGGAATTCACCGCCCTGCTCACGGGGCTGGTGGTGTACACCGGGGCCTTCATCGCTGAGGTGGTGCGCGGCGGCATCGCCGCCGTTCCCCAGGGCCAGTGGGAGGCCGCACGATCCCTGGGCTTCAGCCCGCTGCAGACCCTCCAGCGCATCGTGCTGCCCCAGTCGCTGCGGGTGATCCTGCCCGGACTCAACAGCCAGTACATCTCCCTGGCCAAGAATTCATCGCTGGCGGTGGCCTGCGGCTACACCGACCTCTATTCCGTGGCTGAAACCACCCTCAACCAGACCGGCCGCGCTGTGGAGGTGGTTCTGATCCTGTTGGGGGCCTACCTGGTGATCGATCTGCTGATCTCCGCCCTGATGAACGGCCTCAACCAGCTCGTGCAGATCAAGGAGCGCTGACGCGATGCCCATGCCCTCCTCGCTTCAGCGGCTGCGTCGCGAGCTGTTTGCCACACCGCTCGACAGCCTGATCTCCGTGCTGCTGATCGGCGGCCTCACGGCTGCGGCGGCCGGCTTGCTGCACTGGGCGCTGGCCCAGGCCCAGTGGTTGGTGATCCAGGCCAACAGCACCCTGTTCGCCGTCGGCCGTTATCCGCTCGATCAGCAGTGGCGCCTGTGGCTGCTCACCACCCTGCTGGCCGCGGCCACCGGCATCACCTGGGGCTTGCTGCGGGCCTGGCCCCGTCCCGATCGGCCCGCGCGCCTGTGGCCCCGCAACGATGTGCTGGCCAGCGGCCTGCTGGCCATGATCGCCCTGCTGCTGCCTGCTGCCCTGGCCCTCACCCCGCCCTTGCAGCTGCGCTGGTGGGGCATCACAGCCCTGCTGCTGCTGGCGCGCTGGGGGTCCGGCTGCTGGGGACGCCGTGTCCCTGGACCGATACGCCGACTGTTGCCCCTCGCCTGGCCCGTGCTCTATCTGCTCGGCATGGTGCTGATCAACGGCGGCCTGGGCCTGATGCCGGTGCCGCCCTCGCAATGGGGCGGCCTGTTGCTCACCCTGATCGAATCCAGCTTCGCGATCCTGCTCTGTTTCCCCCTCGGCATCCTGCTGGCCCTGGGCCGCCGCAGTGACCTGCCGCTGCTGCGCTGGGGATCGGTGCTGTACATCGAATTCATCCGCGGAGCGCCGCTGATCACCCTGCTGTTCCTCGGCCAGAACATCCTGGGTTTCCTGCTACCCGGCGGCGTGGCCCCCGAGCGGGTGTGGCGTGCCGCCTGGGTGCTCACCGTCTTCGCCGCCGCCTATGTGGCTGAGGCGGTGCGCTCCGGCCTGGCCGCCGTGCCCCGAGGCCAGCTCGAGGCGGCCCGATCCCTGGGCCTGCCCGTGCACCAGGCGCTGATCCACGTGGTGTTGCCCCAGGCCCTGAGGGTTGCCCTGCCGGCCACGGTTGGCCAGTTCATCACCCTGCTGCAGGACACCACGTTGCTGTCGCTGATCGGTCTGCTCGATCTGCTCGGGACCGCCCGCACCGTGATGGCCAACCCCGCGTTTCTGGGCAAGAACGCAGAGGTGTATCTGGTGCTGGCCGTGCTGTTCTGGTGCTGCTGCGCGGCCCTGGGCCTCGGCAGCCGTGCCCTTGAGCTGCGCCTCAACCCCAACGCCACCGTTCGTTCCACTCTCGCCAACGCCAAGGCATGACCAGCCCCCTCTCGTCTGCTGCAGCCGCCAGCGCCACCGTGATGGTGGAAGCCCGTGGGGTGGAGAAGTGGTACCCCAACGGGTTCCATGCCCTGCGTGGTGTGGATCTCTGCGTGCACCAGGGTGAAGTGGTGGTGATCATGGGGCCTTCGGGATCAGGCAAAAGCACCTTCATCCGCACCTTCAACGCCCTGGAGGATTTCCAGCAGGGCTCGATCGTGGTGGATGGCATGCCCCTCTCCAACGATGTGCGCAACATCGATGCCATTCGCCGGGAGGTGGGCATGGTGTTTCAGCAGTTCAATCTCTTTCCCCACCTCACGGTGCTGGAGAATCTCACCCTGGCGCCGGTGCTGGTGCGCAAACGGCCGAAGGCGGAGGTGGAGCGTCAGGCGCTGCAGCTGCTGGAGCGGGTGGGCATCCACGAGCAGGCTCAGAAGTATCCCGGCCAGCTCTCCGGCGGCCAGCAGCAGCGGGTGGCGATCGCCCGTTCGCTCTGCATGGAGCCGCGCATCATGCTGTTCGATGAACCCACTAGCGCCCTTGATCCCGAGATGGTGCAGGAGGTGCTGGAGGTGATGCAGGAGCTGGCCCGCGAGGGGATGACGATGGTGGTGGTCACCCACGAGGTGCGTTTTGCCCGCCAGGTGGCCAGCCGCGTGGTGCTGATGGCCGATGGCCCGGTGGTGGAGGTGGCGCCGCCGGAGCAGGTCTTCTCCAATCCCCAGCACGAGCGCAGCAAGCAGTTCCTCCGCCAGATCGGCTGAGCCCCGGTGGCTGCCTGCCTGCAGGTCCTGATCGATCAGCGGCCGCTCAGCCCGCTGCAGTGGCGGTTGTGGGCCCTGGCCGCCGCAGGCAAGTTCCTGGAGGGCATGATCGTGTTCACCGGCGGCCTGAGCCTGCCGCTGCTGGTGGAGCGCTTTGCACTGGCGCCCTGGCAGGCGGGCCTTGTGGCCTCTGCGGGCCTGGTGGGCATCCTGGTGGGGGCTTTGCTGGGCGGGGCTCTGGCCGATGCCTGGGGCCGCCGCCCGCTGTTCATCGGCGAAATGGTCCTGCTGGCCCTCGCCCTGCTGATGGCTGCTGGTAGCCAGGGTTTTGTCTGGCTGTTGCTGGCCCTGGGGTTGGCCGGCCTGGCCCTCGGGGTCGATTATCCCACCGCCCACCTGATGATCGCCGAAAGCATCCCGGCCGCCCCTCGCGGCCGGCTGGTGTTGGGTGCCTTTGCCTTTCAGGCTGTGGGGGTGGTGCTCGGCACCGCCCTGGCGGCGATGGTGCTCGCCCATGCTCCTGCCGCCACGGCCTGGCGCTGGCTGGATCTGCTGCCCGTGCCAGCGGTGCTGCTGGTGGCCTGCGGGCGCTGGACCGTACCCGAGAGCAGCCACTGGCTGCTCTGCCGCGGCCGGCGCCAGGAGGCCGAGCAGCAGCTGGCCCGACTGCTGGAGCAGCCTGATCTCGCTCTGCCGGTGGCGGCCCCTCAGGCTCCAGCGTCTGCAGCGCCCTGGCGGCAGTTGTTCGGGCCCGCCCTGCTGCGCGCCACCGCCCTGGCGGCCGTGCCCTGGTTCCTCCAGGATCTGGCCACTTATGGCGTGGGTCTGTTCACGCCGTTGGTGCTCGCACCGGCGGTGCTCGGCGTGGCGGGGGCTGCCCGCCAGACCCTCTGGATCGACCTGGGCCTGTTGGCCGGCATCGGCGCGGCGGTGGCCCTGGTGGATCGTTGGGGCCGGATTCCGCTGCAGATCGCCGGGTTCCTGGGCTGTGCGGCTGGCTTGCTGCTGGCGGGTCTGGCCCATGGGGCGGGTGCACGTCCTGCCCACAGCGCGCTGGTGGTGGCTGGGCTGCTGCTGTTCCAGGTGATGACCAACCTGGGGCCAAACGCCCAGACGTACCTGCTGGCCGGCGAGGTGTTCCCCACCGCCGTGCGTGGCAGCGGAGCCGGCCTGGCCGCCGCCGCCGGCAAGCTGGGGGCCGCGGCGACGGCCCTGGCAGCCCCGTTGCTGTTGTTGCACGGCAAGGCGCGCCTGCTGCTCTGCGCCCTGGCGCTCAGCTCATTGCTGGGGGCGCTGGTGACCTGGGCCTGCCGGATTGAAACCAATGGCCGTGCCCTGGATGGGTTGTGATCAGCGCAGCTGGGGCTCCGGCAGACCGAGCCAGCGGGCTTCTTCGCGGGCCGCTGCAGCAGGCGGCTGGTGCCGATCTTCAGGCCGCCAGGGCCGAGCAGTTGGAGCAGCAACGGCGCAGCCGCTTCGAGATCACCAGTGCCTATCTCAACGCCCAGCTTGCTGAAGCACTGATTCCTGTCTGGCAGCGGTCGCTCGCCGTGTCCGGCACCCTGCTCCGCGATGCCACGGCGATCCGGCGTCAGGGCCTGGCCGCCCGCATCGATACCCTGCAGGCCGAAGCGCTCCTGCAGACCGATCGCCAGGGCCTGGCGGAGGCAGAAGCCCAGCGCCAGGTGGCCCAGAGCGGCCTCGCCAGGGTGCTCAACCTCGCGCCCGATCAGCAGCTGAGCTTGAGCGATCCGCTCACGCCCTGCCCCGGTTGGCCCCTGCCGCTGGGGCCAACCCTGCAGCGTTCGTTGCAGCAGCGCCCCCAGCTGGATGCTCTCGACCTGCAACGCCGGGCCAGCATCGGGCTGCTGCTCGGGGCCGGCATCAATGGCGACTGGCTGTCTGTGCCTGTGCTGAACACCACCCAGCAACTCACCGCTGCTGGCCGCAGTCTTGACCTGCCCTTGAACAGCCCGGGTTCCTTCTCCGGCAGCTTTTACGACTGGGGTGCGGTGATCGGCCTGCGCCAGCCCCTGTTCGATGGCGGCCTCAGCCGCGAATGCACCACCCTGGCCCA
>JBJTHL010000053.1:0-5132 GCA_046094445.1 Vulcanococcus sp. | reverse complement strand
GGCGCAGAGGCGGAACACGCTGGTTTTGTACAGGTCGCCGATCACGGCCAGGCCGCCGTTCATGTCGCCGTAGAGGGTGCAGTAGCCCACCGCCAGCTCCGATTTGTTGCCGGTGGAGAGCAGCAGCTGGCCCTGCTGGTTGGCCACGGCCATCAGCAGCGTGCCGCGGATCCGTGATTGCAGGTTCTCGGCGGTGAGGCCCGCCGGTGGGCCGGCCAGGGGTGCCGCCAGGGCGGCCTCGAAGCCCTCCATCAGCGGCGCAATCGACACGGTGGCGGTGGCGATGCCGAGGCACTGGGCCAGGGCGAGGGAATCGTCGATCGAGCCGGCGGAGCTCCAGGGGGAGGGCATCAACAGGCCCTGCACCTGCTCGGCCCCCAGGGCTGCGGCGGCCAGTACGGCCACCAGGGCCGAATCGATGCCGCCACTCAGGCCCAACAGCGCCTGGCAGAACCCGCACTTGCGGGCGTAGTCCCGCAGGCCGAGCACCAGGGCCCGCAGCAGCAGCTCCTCGGCGGCGGGCAGGGGGAAGCAGGCCGGCTCTGGGGGAGCAACCGCTGCAGCGCTGCGGCCATCAGCGCCAGCCATGGCATCCCACACCTGCAGATCGCTGGCGGCCCAGGCCAGTTGCTGGCGCACGGTTCCGTCGGCGCCGGTGATGAAGCTGCCCCCGTCGAACACCAGTTCATCGTTGCCGCCCACCTGGTTCACGTACACCACCGGGCAGCCCAGCCGTGCCGCCGCCGCTGCCGCCAGCTCACGGCGCAGCTGGGCCTTGCCCTGGGCGAAGGGTGACGCCGACAGATTCAGCAGCAGCTCCGGCCGCAGGGCCTGAAGCGCCCCCACCGGATCGGCGCCGGCCAGGCGCTGACCGTGCAGCTGCTCCTCCACCCACAGGTCTTCGCAGAGGGTGAGGCCCAGGCGCCAGGTGCGGCCGCCGCGCTCCAGCTCCAGCAGGCAGGGTTGATCGGCGGCGCGGAAGTAGCGCCGCTCGTCGAACACGTCGTAGCTGGGCAGCAGGCGCTTGCGGGCCACCACCCGCCAGCGGCCGCTGTCCACCAGGGCCGCGGCGTTGAACAGATCCGGTTGCTGGCGATCAGGGGCCGGTTCACTCACCCCCAGCAGCAGGGCCAGGCCGCCCGGCAGCTCTGCCGCCAGTTGATCGAGCACATCGGCCTGCCGCTGGCGCAGGGCCGGCCGCAGCAGCAGATCCCGTGGTGGGTAGCCCCAGAGCGCCAGCTCCGGAGCCACCACCAGATCGGCCCCCAGGCCGTGGGCCCGCTGGCAGGCCTCGCGCAGCAGCGCGGCATTGCCGGTGAGGTCGCCCACCAGCGGGTTGATCTGGGCGAGGGCGAGGCGCATCGGCGTGGCGGAGGATCAGCGGAAGGGCATCAGCGGCGGGGCATCCGCGGAAGGCATCAGCGGCAGGGGCGTCACTGGTGCGGCTGCCCGAGGCCGTACAGATTGTGCTTGACCAGTTCGTTCCAGACGGCCGCCGGCAGCTGTTCGGGGCTGGGCTGGGCCCGCACGGCCGAGCTCGCGGTGCCGGGCACGGGCAGGACCAGCACCTCGGGCCGGCCGCCCAGCTGCCGCAGCGTCTCCAGGGCGGCGGGATCCAGGCTGAACCCCTGGCGCGGCACCACCGCCAGCCGGCAGCGACGCAGCAGCTCGGCGGCGCGGTACCAGCGGGGCACCTGGGGTGCCAGATCGCCGCCCACCACGAACACCAACTCGCGGCCGGGCCAGAGGGCCGCGGCCCTCTCCAGGGTGGTGAGGGCCCGGGGGCTGCTCAGCTCCTGGTGCAGGCTGATGCGCGGATCGGCCAGGTCGTCCACCAGCCGCTGCAGCAGCACCGCCCGCTGGGCCAGGGAGGCGCCGTGCTGTTTCAAGGGGTTGTCGCTGGCCCAGGTGGCCACCTGCCCGTAGGTGCTGGCCAGGCCCGCCAGAAGGGCGCGGTGGCCGGCGGTGGGCGGATCGGCGCTGGTGCCGAACAGGGCCAGGCCTGGGGCGCGTGCTGCCGGCCCGTTCATGGCAGCAGGGTCTGCAACGGTGGTCGGCTGGGGACCGCCGCCGGGCCGCTCTGCCACTGCTGCAGCCAGGCGCGCACCTGCGGATCCTGGTGGGCCAGGCGCCGCAGCAGCGAGGCGGGCCGCAGCCGGCCCCGTTCGGCGCTGCGCAGCAGCTCCGCCGCCGCCAGCCGCCCGGTGACCCGGGTGGTGTGCACCGCCAGGGCCGCCTGGGCCATGGCCACCGGCGCCGCTGGCGCCAGGCTGAGGCCCCCGCTCAGGGGTGCCGCCAGCAGCAGCAGCTGCCGCAGGCCCCCCAGCAGCAGCTGAATGCCCAGCTGGGTGCCGCCGAGCAGGGCGTTCTGGGCGGAGAGCCGCCCCAGCAGGGCGCGGGCGCCGCCGCCGCCGAGCTCCAGCCCGTAGAGCTGGCAGAGCTGCAGCACCAGGGCGGTATCGAGGGCCAGGCCGCCGGCCAGATCGAGCAGCAGCAGCGGGTTGGCCGCCACCCCGGCGGCCTTGAGGGCGGCGTAGCGGCCGATCACCGCCTGGGCGGCGCTGCGGCCGCGCTGCAGCCGCCAGGCATGCAGGCGCTGGGCGAAGCGATCGGCGGCCCGCAGGCCGTTGAGGCCCAGCAGCAGGGCGCCCTGTTGCTGCAGCAACTGCAGCAGCTGGCGGCGCAGGGGCGCCACCTGCGGCGGTTCCGCCTCGCTGCGCACGCGGCCGTCGTGGAGCAGCACGGCGCGGCGCGGGGCTGATGCCACGGCCAGCAGCTCCAGCTGCCGCGCCGCTGCGGGCAGCCGGCGGCGAATGCTGGCCAGCAGCGCTTCCAGCTGATCGGCGGGCCAGCAGTCGCATCGGTTGAGCACCACCAGCACCGGTTTGCCGGCCGCCAGCAGCACCTCCAGGGCCTCGGCCTCCGGGGCCGTGAGATCACCATCGAGCACCAGCAGCACCAGATCGGCCCCCAGGGCCACCCGTGCCGCCAGCCGCTGGCGGGCGTGGGCGGCGATCTCATCGATGCCGGGCGTGTCGACCAGCTCCACCGCCGCCAGGCCGGCCACCGGCACCGGCCACGGGATCCGCTGCTGCCGGCGCGTGCAGCCGTGGGCCACATCGGTGGCGAAGGCCTCGCGGCCCAGCAGCGCATTGAGCAGGCTCGATTTGCCCACCCCCACCCGGCCGAACACCGCCAGGCGCAACCGCTGCTGTTGCAGGGCCTGCAGCTGGCGATCCAGAGCCTGCAGCTCCGGGCCCAGCGCTGCCCGTTCGCGATCGCTCAGGCGCAGTTCGCTGCGCCATTGCTCCAGCAGCAGGCGGCAACGCTCCGCCGCCGGTGGCGCGCTCGCTGGCGGTGGCGGGTGGTGGAGCGGCATGCCCGTGGGGAGTTGTGCCATCGTCGCGCTCAGCCCGCCCGCTGCCCATGCTGATCGGTCCGGAGATCCACGCCGAACGCCGCGCCCGCTTCGTTGCGGCCCTCGGTGGCGCCGCCGCTGTGATTCCCGGCGCCGCCCTGGCCACCCACCACGCCGATTGCGAGTGGCCGTTCCGCCAGAGCAGCGACTTCTGGTACCTCACCGGCTTCGACGAACCCGATGCGGTGGCCCTGTTCCTGCCGCACCGGCCGGAGGGCGAGCGCTACGTGTTGTTTGTGCAACCCAAGGAGCCCAGCGCCGAGGTGTGGCACGGTTTTCGCTGGGGCTGCGAGGGGGCGGTGGCCCAGTTCGGCGCCGACCTCGCCCATCCCCGCAGTGAGCTGGCCCAGCGCCTGCCGGAGTACCTCAAGGGTGCCGAGGGCATCGCCTTCCGGGTGGGCAAGCATCCGGCCGTGGAGCCGCTGGTGCTGCAGGCCTGGGCCGGCCAGCTCGATCGCGCCCCCCGCAGCGGCAGCGCCGCCCTGGGGCTGGTGGCCCCCTGCCCGCTGCTGCATCGCCTGCGGCTGCGCAAGGCCCCTGAGGAGCTGGCGCGGCTGCGGGAGGCGGCGCGCATCTCCGCCGAGGCCCACGAACTGGCTCGCCAGGTGGCGCGGCCGGGGCTGAGCGAGCGGCAGGTGCAGGCGGTGATCGAGCAGCACTTCCTGGAGCAGGGGGCCCGCGGGCCGGCCTACGGCTCGATCGTGGCCGGGGGCGACAACGCCTGCGTGCTGCACTACACCGCCAACAACGCCCAACTGCGCGACGGCGACCTGCTGCTGATCGATGCCGGCTGCTCGTTGGCCGACTACTACAACGGCGACATCACCCGCACCTTCCCGATCAACGGGCGGTTCACCGGTGAGCAGCGCGCCCTCTACGAGCTGGTGCTGGCGGCCCAGGAGGCGGCGGTGGCCGCGGTGGCCCCGGGGCAGACCGCCGAGGGCGTGCACGACACCGCCGTGGGCGTGCTGGTGGAGGGCCTGCTGGAGCTGGGGCTGCTGGCGGGTGAGCGCGACGGGATCATCGAGCAGGGGGCCTACCGCCACCTCTACATGCACCGCACCGGCCACTGGCTCGGCCTCGATGTGCACGACGTGGGCGCCTACCGGCTCGGTGAACATCCGGTGGGCCTGGAGCCCGGCATGGTGCTCACCGTGGAGCCCGGTCTTGATGTGAGCGATCGGCTGGCGGTGCCCGAGGGCCAGCCGGCGATCGAGGAGCGCTGGAAGGGCATCGGCATCCGCATTGAGGACGACGTGGCTGTGACGGACCACGGCCACGAGACCCTCACGGCCGCGGCCCTCAAGGCACCGGCGGCCTTGGAGCGCTGCGGCCCGCTTCCAGCGCCCCGAGAACCGCGTCGGTGTGGGGGATCACCGCATCGGCCCCCGCCTGCCGCAGCCGGGCCTCGTAGGGGCCGCGGCGCTCGGCGGCATCGGGGCGCTGCAGGTGGGGGGGCGCCACGGCCAGGGCCAGGAAGCGCTGGCTGGGGGCGTGCTGGCGGGCCCGCTGCACGGTGAGCACATCGGCCACGGTGTCGCCCAGGTAGGCCACCGGTGGGGCGGCCGGGCCGAGGCCGCTGGCGCCCACGTCGTGCACATCGAGGCCGAGCCAGTGGCCGGTGCGGTGCATGTAGAGGTGGCGGTAGGCCCCCTGCTCGATGATCCCGTCGCGCTCACCCGCCAGCAGCCCCAGCTCCAGCAGGCCCTCCACC
>JBJTHL010000052.1:0-6504 GCA_046094445.1 Vulcanococcus sp. | reverse complement strand
GCCGGCGGGCGATGTTGCTGTAGGCCTGGGCCGCCGGCGACTGGCTGCCGTTGAGGGTGAGGGGCTCGCCGCGGTTGGTGCTCACGATCACCTGCTCGTCCTCGAGCACCAGCCCCAGCAGCGGCAGCGCCAGGATGTCGGTCACATCGTCGACCGAGAGCATCTCCTGGTTGGCCATCATCTTGGGGCGCACCCGGTTGAGCACCAGCTGTACCGGCGCGACCCCGCGGGTGTTGAGCAATCCGATCACCCGGTCGGCATCGCGCACGGCCGACACCTCGGGTGTGGTGATCACGATCGCCTCCCGGGCGGCGGCGGCGGCGTTCTTGAAGCCGTCCTCGATGCCGGCTGGGCAGTCGATCAACACCACGTCGTGCTTCTCCGCCAGCAGGTCCACGATCCGCTGCATGTCCTCGGGCTTGAGCCACTCGAGCATGCGCGGATTGCCCGCCGGCAGCAGGGCCAGGTTGGGCTCCTGCTTGTGCTTCACCAGCGCCTGGTCGAGGCGGCAGCTGCCCGCCAGCACCTCCTGGGCGGTGTACACGATGCGGTTCTCCAGGCCCAGCAGCAGGTCGAGGTTGCGCAGGCCGAAGTCGGCGTCGAGCACGGCGGTGCGCTGTCCCTGACGGGCCAGGGCGATGCCCAGGTTGGCGGTGAGGGTGGTTTTGCCCACACCGCCCTTGCCTGAGCAGATCAGGATGATGCGGGTCCCGGTGCTGGTCACGGCTGGTTCAGTGATCGCGGCACGCTAGGCGGGATTGCCTCGGCTGCACGGGCGCACTTCGCCGGGAGCCTCTAGAACGTGGCTGAAAGCTCCCCGTTGCCATGGGTGCCCCCAGTCCGTCCGGCCAGCGCTTGATCGTGATGCCCGACGACGGCGCCGCTGCCGTGGTGGAGCTGATCGATCAGGCCTGCGAGCAGCTGCTGCTCAAGCAGTTCAAGCTCGAGAGCGATCAGGTGGAGCAGGCCCTGCTGCGGGCCCACCAGCGGGGGGTGAAGGTGCGGGTGATGCTCAACCCCCACACCTCCGGCGGCGACCGCTGGAACGATCAGGCCTACGCCCTGCTGCAGGGCTGGGGCATCGACGTGGCCTGGACCAGCGATGCGTTCCCGGTGACCCATGAGAAGTCGATGGTGATCGACGGCCACGCCGCCCTGATCGCCACCTTCAACTTCGCCGACAAGTACTTCACCGAAACCCGCGACTACGGCGTGGTGAGCCACGACCCCACGGTTGTGGCTGAGGTGACGGCCGGTTTTGAAGCGGACTGGGAGCGCCGCTTCTTTGAGCCCAAACTGGATGTGGGTTTGGTTTGGAGCAGCTTCCACAGCCGCGGGCAGATGGCGCGGGTGGTGGATGCCGCTACCACCACGCTCTGGATCCAACACCCCAAATTTGTGGATGCCGTGATCCTGGAGCGGATCGTTGCGGCCCGCGAGCGCGGCGTGAAGGTGCGGGTGTTGTGCGGTGGCAAGCACGGCATCAGCGATTGGGACATCTTCGACACCTTCAGTTCGCTGCGGGTGATGCAGCGCTTTGGCGTGAAGATCCGGCGGCAGAAACAGCTCAAGCTCCATGCCAAGTTGATCCTGATCGACGGCTGTGCGGCGCTCACCGGTTCGATGAACATCGACCGCAGCGCCTTCGACCTGCGCCGTGAGCTGGGGATCGAGTCTGACGCGGCTGAGGTGGTGCCACGGCTCTGCGAGATCTTCGAGGCCGACTGGAAAGCCGCCAGCAAGTACAGCGCCCCTGATCCCCTCGATCCCGCGTATCACGAGGAGGGCGAACTGCCTCCGGATCCCCACTTCGTGCACCACTGAATGGCGGCGGAGATGTCCACAGCCCAGCCGGCCCAGCCGGGCCCAGACCCCAGCCTGCGCGAGCTGTTCATGGGCATGCAGCAGGTGGCCCTCTCCTCGTTCGGCGGTGGCCTCTCGGCCTGGAGCCAGCGGATCGTGGTGGAGGAGCGCCAGTGGCTCGACAACGAGGCCTTCATCACCGGTCTCACGGTGGCCCGTCTGTTCCCGGGGCCCAACCAGATCAACATGGCCGTGTACATCGGCAGCCGCTTTCACGGTCTCCGGGGCGCCCTGGTGGCCCTGGCCGGGATGCTGCTGTTGCCCTTCAGCGTGCTGATGCTGCTGGGCCTGGCCTATTTCGAGCTGCACATGGTCATGGCCGTGGATCGCGTGCTGGCCGGCGTGATCACCGCGTCTGCCGGCATGGCTCTATCGATGGGTTTCAAGCTCGCCGGCGGCTACGGCCGCGATCCCGTGGCGGTGCTGCTGGCCCTCGGCTCCTTCCTGGCGATGAGCGTGTTCCACGTGCGCCTGATCCCGCTGGTGCTGATCGCCGGGCCGCTGGCGATGGCCTGGTACTGGCCCCGTTCGCGATGAGTGCGGTTTCCCACGCGGCAGCCCAGGCGGCGCTTGCCGGGGTTCATGCCTGCACGCCGGCCCATCTGGGCGACTGGCGCAACCTGCTGGCGGTGATCTGGGATTTCCTCAGCCTGTCGCTGTTTTCCCTGGGTGGTGGCAACACACTGCTGAGCGAGTACCACCTGCTGGCGGTCGACAAGTACTGCTGGCTCAGCTCCCGCCAGTTCGCCGACATCTATGCCATCGCCGAGGCGGCGCCAGGCCCCAGCTCGATGATCGTGGGTTTGCTGGGCATGGCGGCTGCGGTGAAGGAGGGCCCGCTCTGGGGGGTGATCAGCGGCCTGGCGGCGGAGGTGGCGATCCTGTTGCCGTCCACCCTGGTGATGGTGGCGGCTTCGCTCAGCTGGAGCCGCCTGCGCGATTCCCCCTGGCGGGTGGCCTTCGAGCGGGCCCTCGGCCCGATCACCCTGGGCATCCTGTTTGCGGTGGGTCTCAAGATCCTGCGCATCTCCGACCACGACACCCCGGCTTCTGCCGTGTCGGCCGTGGTGTGTGTGCTGATGCTGCGCACCGGCATCTCCCCGCTCTGGTTCATGGCCGTGGCGGGCCTGCTGGGCGGGCTGGGGTTGATCAACCGTTGAGTTCAGCCGGCCAGCTGGGCTCTGCCGGCCGGATCGCGATGCCGCCATCCAGCAGCACTGCCTCCTCGCAGAAGCCGGCCGGCGGTTGGTCCTCCGGGCCGCGGGCCACCGCTTCGGCGATGCGCAGCTGCAGCGGCCGCAGCTGCAGGGCCACGATGCGGGCGCGGCGATCGCCGCGGCAGCCGGCGTGGGCCACACCCCGCAGCCGGCCCCACACCCGCACATCCCCAGCGGCGCTCACCCGTGCACCGGGATTCACGTCGCCCAGCACCAGCAGGGCCCCCTCCACCTGCAGGTGATCTCCCGCCCGCAGGGTGCCGCGGTGGATGCTCAGCCCGGCCCTCTGCGCTGGCTCGGATGCTGCAGCGGCCTCGGCGGGCTCCAGCAACGCGGTGGCCAGCCCCAGGGCCGCGGCCGGCACCAGGCTCAGGGGCTCCAGGGATTCCACCGCCCGCAGCTCCAGTTGGGCCGCCGCCAGCTGGGCCTGAATCGCCTGCAGCTCCGGCAGGGTGAGGGGGCGATCGGCGCCATCCAGCAGGGCCGGCCCCGGTGGCGGCGCGCTGGCCAGCTGGTGCTGCACCTCCTCCAGGGGCGAGGCCGTCGCCTCCGCCAGGGCTAACAGGCGAAAGCGCCGCAGCGGCGTGGCGGGCGGAAGGTGCTCGGCCATGGCCTCGGCGCGCGGGGGGTGGGGGCCCGCAGGCTAGGCAGCCCCGTTGCTCGCTTCCAGCGCCAGGCCCCGCAGGGCCGCGCTCACCTCCGCCGGGTGGATCAGCCAGGCGATCTCCGTGGGTTGGATCAGGCTGCGCACCAGGGCCGACCGCTGTTCCAGCGCCCCCAGCCGCAGGCCATCCCACAGGCGCAGCCCGCCTTTGTAGGGGTGATACCCCCGGTTCTGCTGTTGATGCAGCCCGCAGCAGAGATCCGCCTGCAGACCGGCCGCTTCGCTCAGGCGGCGGGCCTGGGCCAGCAGGGCCAGCCGCTGAGGGGCCTCCAGCCCGCTCACATCCGTGGCCTTGAGCAGCTGGCGCTCCAGCAGTCGCCGGCAGAGCTCCTGCAACGGCGCCGGCCCCTGTTCGCTCCAGCGCTGCAGGTGATAGCCGGTGCGCACGTCGTCGTTGGCCAGGAAGCTGGTGAGGTCGAGCTGCTGGGGCTGCCACAGCCAACGGGCCATCACCGCATCGGCCCACACCTGCTCCGGGCCCAGACGCCGGGCGATGGCGATCACCTGGCTGAGCAGCCAGTTGCACACCACATTGAGCCGGTGGTTGTACACGCTGCGGTACATCAGGTTGCGCACCACCAGGTAGTGCTCCACCGCCATCAGCCCCTTGGGGTGCACCGCCAGGCCGCCGTCCGGGGCCAGGGTGAGGCTGGCCAGGATGCGCTGCAGGTCCAGCTGTCCGTAGCTGGCGCCGGTGCTGTAGCTGTCGCGCAGCAGATAGTCGAGCCGGTCGCAGTCGAGCTGGCTGCTCACCAGTGCCTGGATGGCCGGGTGGGGGCTGCGGCCGTGCTCCAGCAGATCGGCCACGGCATCGGCGCTGCCGGGTGCATAGGCCTCCAGCCGATCGCGCAGGGCGGGATGGTTGCGGATCAGCCGGCCCGACCAGCTCTCGTGGCGCAGGCCATACATCTCCTCGCCGGAATGGCTGAGGGGGCCGTGGCCCACATCGTGCAGCAGGGCCGCCGCATACAGCAGCCCTGCCTGCTGCTCCAGCTCCGGCGCCTGGCGCCGGAGACCGGTGAGGGCCTGGCGCGCCAGCTGCAGCACCCCCAGGGACTGGGTGAAGCGGCTGGATTCGGCCCCATGAAAGGTGAGGTAGGCCGGCCCCAGCTGGCGAATGCGACGCAGGCGCTGGAAGGGGGCGGTGTCGATCAGGTCGACCACCAGGGCCTCGGCCGGCAGCTGCCGGTCGAGGCTGATCGCGCCGTGCAGAGGATCGTGGTACGTGCGCTGGCTCATGGGCGGTCCGGCGCTGCTGCCAGCACCTCGAGGGCTTGCTCGAGCCAGCCGTCGTCCTCCCCGCCGGGATTGAGCGGTTCGGTGCTGGTGAGCGGTTGATCGGGGTCGATGCCCAGGTTCTGGATGTCGCGGCCGCTGGGGGTCACGTAGCGGGCCACGGTCACCGCCAGGCCGCTGCCATCACCCCCCAGGCCGATCAGGGTCTGGATCAGCCCCTTGCCGAAGGTGCGGCTGCCCAGCAGGGGTGAGCGGCCATCGTCCTGCAGGGCTCCGGCCAGGATCTCGCTGGCGCTGGCGGTGCCGCCGTTCACCAGGGTCACCATCGGGCCGGCGTAGAGCAGGCCGGGGCCGGCCTGCTGGCCATCGGCGAAGCCCTCGCGGTTCACGGTCTCCACGATCGGGGCGCCATCGAGCAGGGCGTTGGCCACCGCCAGCCCAGCGCTCACCAGACCGCCGGAGTTGTTGCGCAGATCCAGCACCAGGCCGCTGATCTGCTCCTGCTCCAGCCTCTGCAGGGCTACCACCACCGCCGCCGGCACCGGTTCGGCGAACTGGCTGATGCGCAGATAGCCGAGCCGCTGGCCGTTGTGCTCGATCACCCGGCTGCGCAACGGCTGCAGATCCACCTGGCGCCGAATCAGCTCCACCTCCCGCGGCCGCCCGCCGGGGGGCTTCAGGCTGAGCAGCACGCGGGTGCCGGCGGCCCCCCGCAACCGGGCCGCCGTGGCTTCCAGCCCCAGCTCCAGGGCGGGCTGGCCATCCACCGTGAGCAGTTCGCTGCCGCTGCTGATGCCCGCCTCTGCGGCGGGGGAGCCCTCCAGGGGGGCAATCACCAGCACGGCGGGGTCGTCGCCGCGCAGCCCGAGCTGCAACCCCACGCCGCTCACGCTGCCCTGGGTGCTGGCCTGCAGGGCGGTCCAGTCGGCCGGTCGCAGCAACCGGGTGTAGGGGTCGCCGATCGGGGCCAGCATCGCCTCGATGGCGTCGTAGGCCTCGCCACTGCTGTGGATCGGCCGCTCCAGAGCCTTCTGGCGCAGCCGTTTCCAGTGGATGGTCTCGAAGCGCTGGGGATCCACGTAGCTCTGGTTCACCAGCCGCCAGCTCTCCACCACCAGCTGCTGGGCATCGCTGAGGGCCGTGGCGGGCGCTGGCGCCAGCGTCAGCACCACAGCCCCCAGGGCCAGCCAAAGGCTGGCCAGCACACTGCTCAGCACCACCCCGGAGCGGCGGCGCCAGGGCGTCTTGACAAACGGCAACGCAGCGGTCACGAGGGGTCCGAAGGGATCGGTAGACTCTGCCAACCAAACCTCCTCGCTGCATGGCGAACTCCTCCCCCGCCGCCGGCGGAAAGTCCTCGCCCGTCTACGACTGGTTCAACGAGCGCCTGGACATCCAGGAGATCGTCGACGACGTCGCGTCCAAGTACGTGCCGCCCCACGTCAACATCTTTTATTGCCTGGGCGGCATCACGCTGGTCTGTTTCCTGATCCAGTTCGCGACCGGCTTCGCGATGACCTTCTA
>JBJTHL010000051.1:0-13325 GCA_046094445.1 Vulcanococcus sp. | reverse complement strand
CCCTGGGGGTGCCGATCGAGAAGCAACACCACGAGGTGGCTACCGCCCAGCACGAACTCGGCATCAAGTTCGCCGAGCTGATCAGCGCGGCCGACAACGTGATGATCTACAAGTACGTGGTGCGCAACATTGCCAAGAAATACGGCAAAACCGCCACGTTCATGCCGAAGCCGATCTTTGCCGACAACGGCAGCGGCATGCACGTGCACCAGAGCCTCTGGAAGGGCGGCCAACCCCTGTTCTGGGGCGAAGGCACCTACGCCAACCTCTCCCAGACCGCTCGCTGGTACATCGGCGGACTGCTCAAGCACGCCCCCAGCTTCCTGGCCTTCACCAACCCCACCACCAACAGCTACAAGCGCCTGGTGCCCGGTTTTGAAGCGCCGGTGAACCTGGTGTATTCCCAGGGCAACCGCTCTGCCGCCGTGCGCATTCCGCTCACCGGCATGAACCCCAAGGCCAAGCGCCTGGAGTTCCGCTCCGGGGATGCACTGTCGAACCCTTATCTGGGCTTCGCGGCGATGCTGATGGCCGGCATCGACGGCATCAAGAACCAGATCGACCCCGGCGACGGGACCGACGTCGACCTGTTCGAACTCTCCGCCGAGGAGCTGGCCAAGATCGCCACCGTCCCCGCGTCGCTCAACGGCGCCTTGGAGGCCCTCAAGGCCGACCACGCCTACCTGCTCGAAGGCGGTGTGTTCACCGAGGACTTCATCGACAACTGGATCGCCCTGAAGTACGAGGAGGTGCAGCAGCTGCGCCAGCGGCCCCACCCCCACGAGTACACGATGTACTACGACGCCTGAGTTCGACGACGCCTGCCCCCCCGGGCAGGCGTGGAGGTCGCCCACACCACCGATCAGCCCCGGCCCAGCTGGGGCTTTTTGTTGCTGGCGCTCAACCGTGGCGCAGATGGGCGATGGCGCTCTCGTGCAGGCGGCGCTCCTGGGCATGGCGCTCGGCCCAGGCCCTGTCCTGGCCATGCACCTCGGGGCCTTCACTCTGATCGGCCTGGGCGTGGCGCTGGGCGATCACCGACTGATGGCGATGGGCATCGCGCTGGCGCGCCCGCATCCAGTCGGCGTAGGTCCCCGTGACGGGTGTAGCAGTTGCGAAAGAACCGTTGTCCATGGGTTGTCCAGATCCATGCTCTCATTCTGTAGCCCTTACTACCGTCCTGAGCGGTCCGGTACGAATCGTGACCTTGGTTCAGCCTGGTCCAGCCGCAGTGGCCGACCCGGATCCGTTGGAATGGGAGCTCGATGAGCCCTCCTGCAGCAGCCGATGGCGGACGCCGTGACCAAGCTTGCGTACCAGACCCTGCAGCAGGGCAAGAACCTGGTGGGCGTGGCCCACAAGGAGGTGAGCACGCGGCTGATGGACCTGCTGGCCCCCAAGGCCAGCGCCCGCACGCGGCCGATTCCGCCGCAGATGATGGGGGATCTGCAGGCGGCCCATCAACAACTGCTGGATCTCGACTGGCAGGAGGCTGAAGCCGGCTTGTATCCCACCAGCCTGCTCTTTGATGCCCCCTGGCTGGACTGGGCAGCCCGCTACCCGCTGGTGTGGCTGGACATGCCCAGCACCTGGACCCGTCGCAGCGAGCGCAACGTGCGCGACCTGCCGCGCGACGTGGAGCCCGAGACCTACCCCGACTACTACCTCCAGAACTTCCACCACCAGACCGACGGCTACCTCAGCGATCACTCCGCCTCGCTCTACGACCTGCAGGTGGAGATCCTGTTCAACGGCACCGCCGAACCGATGCGCCGGCGGGTGATTAAACCGCTGGTGCAGGGTTTGCGGGCCTTCGCCGACCGCCCCGCCTCCAGCCTGCGGGTGCTGGATGTGGCCACCGGCACGGGCCGCACCCTGCGCCAGGTTCGCGCCGCCCTGCCCCAGGCCCAGCTGGTGGGGCTGGATCTCTCTCCGGCCTACCTGCGCCAGGCCAATCGCTGGTTAAGCCAGCTTCCCAGCGAGCTGCCCCAGCTGGTGCAGGGCAACGCCGAAGCGATGCCCTTCGCCGACGGCAGCATGCAGGCCATCACCTGCGTGTTTCTGCTGCATGAGTTGCCGGGGGATGTCCGCCAAACTGTGCTGCATGAGTGTTACCGCCTGTTGGAGCCCGGCGGGACGCTGGTGTTGGCCGACTCGGTTCAGCTGGAGGATTCGCCGCAGTTCGAAACGGTCATGGACAATTTCCGGCGCGTCTTTCACGAGCCCTACTACCGCGACTACATCGGTGACGACATCGACGCGCGCCTGATGGCCGCCGGCTTCAGCGCTGTGCGCGCTGAGTCCCATCTGATGACCCGCGTCTGGTCTGCCACCAAGCCCTGACATTGGTGCCCCAGGGAACACCCCGGGCCATAGGGTCCCGGGGTAGACGGGTCCCGGATGGCAACGAATCCATTCAGCGTGCGTTGGTTGGCCGGGTGGACGTTCCAGACCGTGTTCATGGAAGGGGCCGTTCAGGTGGAAGCCCATGGCTACGGCATCTGCCTGCGCACACCGGTCCTGCCGGGTGAGAGTCCGCTGAGCGCCGCTGATCGGCTGGTGCTGGCGGAAGACCGTCGCCGCCGTGCTCTGCACAACGCCTGGCTGCGCGGTGGTCAGCTCCCCAGCACCTCCGAAGCGCCGGCCCTCAGCGATGCGGCCCCAGTCACCGAGCTGCAAACGGTGCGTCTCAGTGATCTCGAGCCCCTGATCCGACTGGCCGCCTGAGCCTCAACGGCGTAGCCAGAGGGCAAGAACCACGCCCACCCCACCCCAGCGCAGCGCCGTCCACAACCAGCGCTCCCGCCAGCCTGGGGGCTGCAGCGGTTGCGGCAGCGGATCGAGCAGGCGCTGGGCCAGGGCCAGTCGCTGGCGCAGGCGGCGGGCCTGAAGGCTGTCGTCGCTGGGATCCAGCCGTTCAGCCCGGCTCACCTGAGCCATCAGACCCGACAGGCGGTGCAGCCAGCGGATGGGAGCGTGGGGGGAGCGCGGGCGCTGATGCATGGCGCCAGGATGGCCCGGTGCCCCGGCCGCCGTCCAGTGCCCGCAGTTCCCGATCAGCCCACACGCCTGAGCCCTGCCAGCAACGGTTGGCCGCCCGAGAGCCGTGCCCTGGCCCAGGAGCTGCATGCGCTGCTCCGCATCGATGGCCGCGATTGGCATGCCTTCAAGGCGCAGCCCCAGCGCCGTGCCGCCGAACAGCTGGCCGCCGCCCTGCTGCAGCTGCTGGCCGACGCCAATGCACCGGCTGCCGCCGTCGCCAGCCCCCAGCGGCAGCAGGCCACGGCCCTGGTGGAGAACGCCCTGGGCTGGCTCAAGGGGGAGTTGCGCGATCCGGGCTGCCCCAGCCACGGCCGCTGAGCGGCCGTTCAGGCGGTCTGCAGGCGGCGCGCCAGTTGAAGCCGGTTGCCTCGGCCACTCCAACGCACATCGTCGAAGCACTGGTGAATCAGGAACAGGCCGCGACCGGTGCGGGCATCGCTGCTGCTCGGCAGTGTTCCGTGGCGCTGCTCCTGCGCCAGGCCGGCGCCTTCGTCCTGGATCTGGAACACCACCCAGCGCGGGGTGAGGATGCGCCGGATCCGCAGGCATTTGCGCGGATCATCGCCATTGCCATGGCGCACGGCATTCACCAGGGCCTCCTGCAACCCCAGCTGCAGAGCAGCCTGGTGCTGCTGGCAGCGGATCGGCTCCAGCAGCAACTCCAACAGCGGCGCCAGCTGCAGGGTGGATGGCGTGATGAAGTCGGCCCAACGCAGCGCCATCGACACGAACGCCCCAGCCAGGGATGCTTTGACGCTACCGCTGCAGGGGCCGCCGTGCCGGTCAGGCCGTCACGCGCTGTTGCAGGCCCGGATGGTTGAGCAACGCATCCATCAGCCGCACACCACGGAGCTGGTTCACCAGCGGTAGGTGACCCTCAGGCGCCTCCAGCGACCAGGAGAACGATCCCGGATAACGGGTCCACATGCCCCCCTGCTTCCAGCCCAGACGGGGCCAGAGCAGGTCCCAGCGGCCGCCGAGGCTGCGCAACAGTCGCAGCTGCACCGAAAAGCCGAAGCGGCCCTGGGAATAGGCCACCCAGAGGCGATCGAGGCTTTCGAGATCGACGGCCGCCATCGGCGGCACTTCGGAGTAGTACACGTAGCCGCGCCGTTCGGCGTCGGCACCGGCCAACTGGCGCAGGATGGCGCTTGTGAGGCGGTCGGCTTCCTCGAATTGCTGCAGGGCCAGGGCTTGCTGCAGCGGGTTGTAATCCACACCCTGGCCGCTGGTTACCGCCAGCCAGCCCTCGGGGTAGCGCTGCTCAAAAGCCTGGCGCAAGCCGTCGTCGTGGCCCAGCAGCAGCTGGATCAACGTGCCAGCGGCCCAGTCATCGCCGGTGGCGTCCAACCGATCGAGCGCGTCGGCCGCCAGGGGCCGAATCTCCTGGCCGCGTTGCAACAGCTGGCTGAGCAGGCTGCGCCGCTGACGCGGTGAGGCGCTGAGGAAGCGCTCCAGCAACTGATCGGCGCTGGCCGTTGTGGTGACGGGGGGTCCGGAAAGCATGAAAGATGGCCGACCTGTCTGGGAGCCAGCGTTGGCCCACTATGTCAGGCATCGCCTATCGCCATGGCCGCGCCCATCGCCATCGAGCCCTTCCTGCAGGGCCCTGGACCGCTGCTGGATGTGCGGGCTCCGGCGGAGTTCGCCCAAGGGCACATCCCTGGCGCCCACAACCTGCCGCTGTTCAGCGATGCGGAACGGGCGGAGGTGGGCACCACCTACAAACAGCAGGGCCGGCAGGCGGCGGTGCAGCTGGGCCTGGCGTTGGTGGGGCCGAGGCTGGCTGGCCTGGCGGCGGAGCTCAGCGCCTGGAGCACCCAGGCGGCTGGAGCCCCCATCCGCCTGCACTGCTGGCGTGGCGGCATGCGCTCCGCCAGCGTGGCCTGGCTGGCCGGCACCCTGGATCTGCCCGTGCTGCTGCTGCAGGGCGGCTACAAGGCCTACCGGCGCTGGGTGCTGGAGCTGCTGGAGCAACCCTGGCCGGTGCATCTGCTGGGCGGCCGTACCGGCAGTGGCAAAACGGATCTGCTGCTGGCCCTGCAGCAACGGGGGGTGGCGGTGCTCGATCTCGAGGGACTGGCCCATCACCGCGGCAGCAGCTTCGGCAACCTCGGGTTGCCGCCCCAGCCGAGCAATGAGCACTACGAACACCGCATCGCCAGCGTTCTGAGCGCGGCCCAGGGGGCAGGCCAGATCTGGGTGGAGGCCGAGAGCGCTCAGGTGGGCCGCTGCCGGGTGCCGGCGGGCCTGTGGCGGCAGATGCAGGCGGCCCCATTGCTGGAGATCCGCCGGCCCCTGGAGGAGCGGTTGCGCCAGCTGGTGGCGGTGTACGGCGTCCAGGATCCAGCAGAGTTGGCCGAGGCCACCCGGCGCATCAGCCGGCGGCTCGGGCCCCAGCGCACCGCAGCGGCCCTGGAGGCGATCGAGCGGGCCGACTGGACGGCCGCCTGCCGCCAGATGCTCGACTACTACGACCGCTGCTACGACCATGAGCTCGCGCGCCACGGTGCTGCAGAGGAGGGCCGGATGCTGGGCTCGGTGGACCTGGGCCACAGCAGCGCCACCGATGCTGCCGAGCTGCTGCTCAGCGGCGGCCGTGTGCAGCGCCTGGGCTGAGGTGGCACGGTGGGAGGTATCTAGGATCGGGTTTTCGGGGACGGGTCATGGCCGCCATCCAGTTTTTCCGCGGTATCGATGAACCCGTCGTTCCCGACATCCGCATGACCCGCTCGCGGGATGGGCGGACCGGCCAGGCGATCTTCGTGTTCGATCAGCCGCAAGCCCTTTCGCCGGAATCCCTGGGCGACATCGGCGGCATGTACATGGTGGATGAAGAGGGTCAGTTGGTGACCCGTGAAGTGAACGCCAAGTTCATCAACGGCAAACCCGCCGCCCTCGAGGCCACCTACACCTGGAAAACACCCGAGGATTTCGAGCGTTTCATGCGCTTTGCCCAGCGCTATGCCGAAGCCAACGATCTCGGCTTCGCCCAGAAGGGCGCTGAGGCCGAGGCCACCGAAGGCGACGAGGACTGATCGCCCGCCCACCCCTCTGAGGAACGGCAACCTTGACCTTCAGCCGCTGGCTGGGACTGATGGCCACCGCGGCGGCCTTGCTGCTGCTGTGGCAGTTGCGCGACGTGCTGATCGAGGTGTTCGCCGCTGTGGTGCTGGCTATGGCCCTCTGCACCCTGGTGGGGGTGGTGCGCCACCGGCTGGGCTGCAGCCGGGGCCTGGCCCTCGTGCTCACGCTGCTGGGGCTGCTGCTCACCCTGGCGATCGCCCTGGCGGCGGTGGTGCCCCCCTTCCTGGCTCAGTTCCAGGAGCTGCTGCGCCAGCTGCCGGCTGCGGCGGCCCTGGCGGTGCGCCTGCTGCATCAGGGCATGGATCTGAGCAGCCAGATGCTCTACGGCCGTGAAGCCCTGCACTGGCTGCAGCAGACCTGGCAGAGCCCAGGGGATGGACCGGGCCTTGGCATGGGTGTGGCCCGGCTGCTGGGCCTCGCCGGCAATCTCGGTGGGGGATTCGTGCAGCTGCTGTTCGTGGTGGCGGTGAGCCTGATGATCAGCGTGCAGCCCACCGCCTACCGCGAGGTGCTGATCCGCCTGGCGCCCTCCACCTATCGCCGCCGGCTGCGCAGCGTGCTCCAGCAATGCGGCGAGGCCCTGAGCAGCTGGATGGGGGGTGTGCTGATCAGTTCCCTGTGCGTGGCGCTGCTGGCCGGCATCGGCCTGTCGCTGTTGGGGGTGAAGCTGGTGGTGGCCAATGCCCTGCTGGCGGGCCTGCTCAACGTGATTCCCAATGTGGGCCCCACCCTGAGCACGGTGTTTCCGATGTCGGTGGCCCTGCTGGAATCCCCCTGGAAATCCCTGGCGGTGCTGGGGCTCTACGTGGTGGTGCAGAACCTCGAGAGCTATGTGATCACCCCCTCGGTGATGCACCACCAGGTGAACCTGCTGCCAGGGCTCACCCTGATCGCCCAGTTCGTCTTCACCGTGCTGTTCGGCCCCCTGGGCCTGCTGCTGGCCCTGCCCCTGGCGGTGTGCCTCCAGGTGGTGGTGCGGGAACTGTTGATCCACGACCTGCTCGATCGCTGGCCGCTGCGGCCCGCTGAACCATGAAAGCCCGCGGATTGATCGGCCTGCTGGCCCTTGTGGTGCTCACCCTGTTGGTGTGGGAGCTGCGCTGGGTGTTGCTGGTGCTGTTCGGAGCCGTGGTGCTGGCCGTGGCCCTGGATGTGCCGGTCACCTGGCTGCGGCAACTGACGCGGCTGAACCGGCCCAGTGGCCTGGCGATCGTGCTCAGCCTGCTGCTGCTGGGGGGCTGGCAGCTGGGACAGCTGTTGCTGCCCGAACTGCTCGACCAGGCCCAGGAGCTCACCCAGTTGGTGCCTGCCCTGATCGCCAAGGTGAGCCAGCTGCTGGGGGGCGGTGCCATGCTGGAGAGCGTGGAGCGCCAGCTGATGGGCTTCGCCACCTGGGACAAGCTGCAACCGATCGGCGCCCAGCTGCTGGGCTTCGCCGGTGGTGCCGCCAGTGGCACGATTCAGCTGCTGCTGATGGTGTTGCTGGCCCTGTTGCTGGTGCTCGACCCCCGCAGCCATCAGCGCCTGGTGCTGGTGGTGACCCCCAGCCGCCATCGCGCCCTGATGCAGCAGGTGCTCAGGGAATGTCGCCAGGCCCTGGGGGGTTGGCTGGCGGGGATGACGATCTCAGCCACGGTGGTGTTCCTGCTCACCTGGGCCGGTCTGGCGGCGCTGAAGGTACCGCTGGCCCTGCTGAGCGCCCTGGTGTGCGGCCTGCTCACCTTTATTCCCACCATCGGCCCCACCCTCGCCACGGTGTTGCCCCTGGCGATTGCCCTGCTGCTGTCCCCGGCGCTGGCCCTGCAGGTGCTGGTGCTGCGGCTGGTGCTGCAGAACGCCGAGGCCTTTGTGCTCACCCCGATCCTGCTGAGCCAGACGGTGAACCTGCTGCCCACGGTGGCCTTGATGGCGCAGTTGTGCCTTGGCGTGCTGCTGGGGCTGCCTGGGGTGTTGCTGGCCCTGCCCCTGGTGGTGGTTCTGCAGGTGCTCTGCCAGCGGTTGCTGGTGGAACAGGTGATGGATCGCTGGACCTGACGGGGCCTCAGCGGCAGCGGTTCCAGAGGCCCGGCAGCAGCACGAGCACCGCAATGGCCAGCGGATGGGCCAAGGGAACCGCCAGGAGACTGGTCCAGGTGAAGTGATCCAGCAGCAACTGCAGCTCCACGCGCAGATCCAGGAGGGCCAGGAGCCCCAGCACCACCAGTGGCCAGGGGATCGCCGAACGCCCACTGCGTGCGGCACTCATCGACGCGACAGCACCGGCAGCAGGGTGGGCGCCACCCCGATACTCGACCAACTGCCCACGGCGATGCCGATGGTGAGGGCCACGGCAAACCAGAACAGGGTGCTGCCACCGAAGAAGATCAGCGCCACCAGCGGCAGCAGGGTGGTGAGGGAGGTGTAGAGCGAACGGGTGAGGGTGGCATCCACAGCCACATCCACCTGCTCGGACAGTGGCAGGCTGCTGAGGGCGGTTTTCTGCTCACGGATGCGGTCGAACACCACCACCGTGTCGGTCACGGAGTAGCCGGCCACGGTGATCAGCGACACGGCGAACAGGGAATCCACCTCCACACCGGACAACAACCCGAGCCAGGCGAAGACACCACAGGTGATCAGCACGTCGTGGGCCAGACAAAGCAGCGCCAGGGCCGCAAACAGACGCTCGGAGCGGAAGCTGCTGTAGACCGCAATGGCGGCAAAGCTCACCAGCAGCGACACCAGGCTGCCCTTGAGCAGCTGGTCCCCCAGGGTGGGGCCGATGGTATTCACCGAGGTGGCGGCGGCATCGAGGGCGCCCACCTCCTGTTGCACGGCGGTGATCACCGCCGTGGCCTGCTCCGGGCTCAGATCCGGCAGGCGCAACACCAGCGAACGGCCCTGATCCAGCACCTGCACGGCGGCAGCGGCAAGGTTGGGAGCAGCCTCAGGGCCTTCAGCGGCGGGCAGAGCCACGGCGGCGATGCGTCGCTGCACCTGCACCGGCGTGATGGGCGGGCAGCTGGCGCCGCAACTGCGCTCGAGCTGAATCTGGGTGCCACCGGTGAAGTCAAGGCCGGGCCGGAGGGGGGCACCGATGGCCGGATTCAGCCAACAGAGCAGCAGCCCGAGCACGCTCAACAGGCAGGCCAGGCCCGATCCCCACCAGGCCAGGCGGCGGTGCCGGCTGATGCGGAAGCGGGGGGAGGGGGGCGTTGGCGCAGCAGGCGCTGAGGTGGTCATGCGGTGGGAATGATCAGGACGCGCTGGCAGGCAGCTGGGCAGCGGGCAGGAAGTAGGAGCTGCGGCGCAGGGCCGGGTAGCTCATCAACAGCCGCAACAGGCTGCGGGTGCAGGTGAGAGCGGTGAACAGGCTGAGCAGCAGACCGATGGCCAGGGTCACGGCGAAGCCCTTGACCAGTCCGGTGCCCAGGGCAAACAGGGCGGCGCAGCTAATCAGACCGGTGACGTGGCCATCGAGGATCGAGGACAAGGCCAGGGAGAAACCGGTATCGATCGAGCGAATCAGGGTGTTGCCAGCGCGCAGCTCCTCCTTCACCCGCTCAAAGATCAGCACGTTGGCATCCACCGCCATGCCAATCGAGAGGATGAACCCGGCGATGCCCGGCAGGCTGAGGGTGACCGGGATCAGGGCGTAGAGCGCCAGGTTGAACAGGGCATAGAGGCTGAGGGCCACGACGGACACCAGCCCGGCAAGCCGGTACACAATCACCATGAACACGGCCACCAGCGCCAGACCGGAGAGAGCGGCCACCAGGCTGGAGCGGATGTTGTCAGCCCCCAGGGAAGGACCCACGGTGCGCACCTCGATCAGCTTCACCGGCAGCGGCAGCGAGCCGCCGCGCAGCTGCACTTCCAGATCGCGAGCTTCTTCAGCGGTGAAGTTGCCGGTGATGCTGGCGCCGCCACCGCTGATGCCGGCCGGTTTGAACTCTGGCCCCACGGTGGCCTCGCTGATCGAACGACCATCGAGAACGATCCCCAGCAGGCGACCACTGCCGGCGATGCCCTGGGTGAGCGCGGCGAATTTCTTGCCGCCTTCGCTGTTGAACGAGAGGGTCACATCCCAGCCCGTGCCGCTCTGCTGCTGCTGACGGCCGGCACCGGTGAGGTCCTTACCGGTGAGTTCGGCAGGTGCAAACAGCGCCACGATCTTGCTGTTCACCGCCGCCAGCAGCAGCTCCAACTGGTCGGTTTCGCTGGCGCCATCCGGCACGCTGACACCCAGCTGCCTCAGGGAGGCGGCCAGCTCGTCCGCCTTGATCGAAACGGCCGGAGGTTGCGGCTGGCCGGAGGTTGCGGCGGCCGTGCGGGCTCGGCTCTGGTTGAGCACAGCCTGGGCCTGGCGCTTGAGCTTGAGCAGGCCGGTCATCTCCTGCTCGGTGCCTGGCTTCTGGGCACGGAACTCGAGCAGGGCTGTGGTGCCGAGCACCTTGGCGGCGCGGCTGGGATCCTGCTCACCGGGAAGCTGCAGCACCAGCTGGTCGTCACCCACGGTCTGCAGGGTGGATTCGGCCACCCCGAGGCCATTGATGCGGCGATCCAGCACGTCCTTCACCGCATCCAACTGCTCCTTGCCCACCGTCTTGATGCTGCCAGCGGGCAACACCTGCAGGGTGAGTTGGCTACCGCCGCGGAGGTCGAGACCCAGTTGCAGGGGGAAGCTGGCCAGCAACGCTCCGGCGGCGATGGCCAGGGCCAGGATGAGGGCGAACCAGCCCTGTTGGCGTGCCATCTCAGACCTGGCCGGCCTTGAGAGCCTTGGCGGCCTCAACGATCTGATGGGGCTGAATGATCGTGAGGTTCTCCAGGGTGCCGTTGTAAGGGGTTGGGATGTCCTGGGAGGACAGGCGCACCGGACGGCAGTCGAGGTCGTCGAAGCACTGCTCGGTGATCAGGGCCATCAGCTCAGCGCCGATGCCACCGGTCTTCATGCACTCCTCCACGATCAGCACCTTGTGGGTCTTGCGGATCGAGCGGGAGATGGTCTCCATATCGAAGGGTTTGAGGCTGATCAGATCAATCAGCTCCACGCTCACGCCCTCCTTCTCCAGCTGCTGCACCGCCTTGAGGCAATGGTGGCGCATGCGTGAGTAGGTGAGGATGGTCACATCACTGCCCTCCTGCACCAGATCCGCCTGATCCAGGGCACAGGTGTACTCGCCGTCGGGGATGTCTTCGGTGAGGTTGTAGAGCAGCACGTGCTCGAAGAAGAGCACAGGGTTGTTGTCGCGGATGGCGGCCTTCATCAGGCCCTTGGCATTGGTGGGGGTGCTCACCGCCACAATCTTGATGCCGGGCACTGCATGAAAATAAGCCTCCAGGCGTTGGCTGTGCTCCGCCCCGAGCTGACGGCCCACACCCCCGGGCCCGCGCACCACCGCCGGAATCGTGAAGTTGCCACCGCTGGTGTAACGCAGCATCCCCATGTTGTTGGAGATCTGGTTGAAGGCCAGCAGCAGGAAGCCCATGTTCATGCCTTCCACGATCGGCCGCAGGCCGGTCATGGCGGCGCCCACGGCCATGCCGGTGAAGGCGTTCTCGGCGATGGGGGTATCCAGCACCCGCAGCTCGCCGTATTTGTCGTACAGGTCCTTGGTGACCTTGTAGGAGCCGCCGTACTGGCCCACGTCCTCTCCCATCACGCACACGTGGGGATCGCGGGCCATCTCTTCATCGATGGCTTCGCGCAAGGCGTTGAACAGAAGGGTTTCTGCCACGGCGGCGGTCAAGTCCGGCTCAGGCCGGGCGCGGTTCCGGCGAAAGCCGGTGGTGCGGCCAACTTATCTCAGCCGCCCGCAGCGAAGGTGGCCAACAGCAGCACGGAGAGCAGCATGCCGGGAGAGAGCAGCAGCACCAGCAGCTGCAGGTCGTGGCCGGTCATGGGCTGGGGTGGGCCGTGGCCAGCTCACGCTAGGCAGGCCGGCGGCGATGGCTAGGGCGTGTCTTCGGCTTCACGCCAACCGGGCAGCAGGCTGCGGATGAAGGTGAGCAACAGCCCCAGGCCCACGAAGGCAAAGGTGAAGGTGGCCAGGAAGGTCATGCCCACGATCAGGGTTTTCATGAACACGGCGATGCTCTGGGCAAAGCGCGCGTCGTAATGCGGTGGGTGCTCGCCGTAGTAGGCCACCACCCGGCCCGAGAGCTTGAGGGCCAGCCAACCGAAGCCAAAGCTGGTGAGTGAACCGCTGAGGAAGCTCAGGGGCCCCTTGCGCGGGCGTGCGCTGGGTTCGGCCGTCTGGGTTGCCTGGTCGCTGCTGCTCTCGCTCACCGGCCGTTGCTCCGCCATCAGCTCCCCAGGCTGACACCGCAGCCGGTGCAACGGCAGCTCCAGGCTTCAAAACCAGCGGCCGCCAGCGGAGCGGCGAGAACCTCGCCGGCAGCGGCGGCGGCGGCAGGATCGCGGAACAGGGCGAACAGGCTGGGGCCGGAGCCGCTCATGGCCACCGCCAGGGCCTGCGGCGCCCGTTGCAACAGCGCCAGCCCCTCGCGCACGCTGGCCACCTCGGACTCCACCACCGCCTGCAGATCGTTGCGGATCGGGGGCAGCGGCGCACCGGCTGGCCCCTCCGCCCGCAGGGCCGCCAGCAGCGGGCCCCGGCGCAGGGCCCCCCGGCGCTCTTCGAACGCGGCCTCGGCACTGAGATAGGACTCGCTCCGCAGCGCGCGGCAGCGGCCGTAAGCCCAGGGGGTGGACACGCTGGCCCCCGGGTGCTTGACCAGCAACACCCCCAGGGGTGGCGCCCCATCCAGGCCGGCAGGCTCCAGCACCTCCCCGCGGCCGAAGCACAGCTGGGTGCCGCCGTCGAGGCAGAACGGCATATCCGAACCCAGCTCGGCGGCCATGGCCAGCAGCTGCTGGCGGCTGAAGCCGCATCCCCAGAGCTCGTTGAGGCCCACCAGGGCGGCGGCGCCATTGCTGGACCCACCCGCCAGGCCAGCACCGATGGGGATCCGCTTCTGCAGCCGGATCGCTGCCCCCAGCTCCGGCAGGCCGGTGCGGCCCCGCAACAGCTCCCCGGCCCGCACGATCAGGTTGTTGCCATCGGTGGGCAGATCGGCCCGATCGCACTCCAGATGGATCGCCCCATCGGCCGTGGGCCGCAGGCTGAGGCTGTCGGCCAGATCGATGGTCTGCATCACCATCGCCAGCTCGTGGAAGCCATCGGCACGCAGGCCCAGCACCTCCAGATGCA
>JBJTHL010000050.1:0-8248 GCA_046094445.1 Vulcanococcus sp. | reverse complement strand
GCCGGTAAAACCACCGCCACCGCCAAGCTCGGCCTGCACCTCAAAGAGCAGGGCCGCAAGGCGCTGCTGGTGGGGGCCGATGTGTACCGCCCCGCGGCCATCGATCAGCTGAAAACGCTGGGCGGCCAGATCGGCGTGGAGGTGTTCAGCCTGGGCACCGAGGCGAAACCGGAAGCCATCGCCGCCGCCGGCATCGAAAAGGCCAAGGCCGAGGGCTTCGACACGGTGCTGGTGGACACCGCCGGCCGCCTCCAGATCGATCAATCGATGATGGAGGAGATGGTGCGGATCCGCGAAGCCTGCAGCCCCGATGAGGTGCTGCTGGTGGTGGATTCGATGATCGGCCAGGAGGCGGCCGAGCTCACCCGTGCCTTCCACGAGCAGGTGGGCATCACCGGCGCCGTGCTCACCAAGCTCGACGGCGATTCCCGCGGTGGCGCCGCCCTCTCGATCCGCAAGGTGAGCGGCGCGCCGATCAAGTTCATCGGCACCGGCGAAAAGGTGGAGGCGCTGCAGCCCTTCCACCCGGAGCGGATGGCCAGCCGCATCCTCGGCATGGGTGACGTGCTCACCCTGGTTGAGAAGGCCCAGAAGGAGGTGGAGCTGGCCGATGTGGCCCGCATGCAACAGAAGCTGCAGGAAGCCACCTTCGACTTCTCCGACTTCGTGCAGCAGATGCGCCTGATCAAGCGCATGGGCTCCCTGGGGGGGCTGATGAAGCTGATCCCCGGCATTAACAAGATCGACGACGGCATGCTCAAGCAGGGCGAGGAGCAGCTCAGGAAGATCGAGGCGATGATCAGCTCGATGACCGAGGCAGAGCGCCGCGATCCGGACCTGCTGGCCGCCAATCCCTCGCGCCGGCGCCGCATCGCCGGCGGCAGCGGCCACACGCCGGCGGATGTGGACAAGGTGCTGCAGAACTTCCAGCAGATGCGCGGCTTCATGCAGCAGATGACCCGCGGCGGCGGGATGCCTGGAATGCCAGGCATGGGCGGCTTCCCCGGCATGCCTGGCATGGGGGGGATGCCCGGTGGTGGCCGGGGCCCCGGCGGCGCTGGCGGCGGCATGCCGAAGGCGGCCAAACCCGCCAAGAAGCGCAAGGGTTTCGGCGAGCTCTGAGCCTCGCCACTCCGCACGGTATTCTTCTCGTTTGCGCGAGAACCGTCCGCGGTGATCGCGATCCCTACCCGTCCAGTCAGCAAGGCAAGGCCACAATGATCAAGCTCCGCCTGAAGCGGTTCGGCAAAAAGCGGGAAGCGAGCTTCCGCCTGGTGGCCTGCAACAGCACCAGCCGCCGCGACGGTCGTCCCCTCGAGGAGCTGGGTTTCTACAACCCCCGCACCAAGGAGACCCGGCTGAACACCGAGGCCATCCGCGCCCGCCTCGAGCAGGGCGCCCAGCCCACCGACAGCGTGCTCAGCCTGCTGGAGCGCGGTGGCCTGGTCGAGAAGAGCGTTCGCCCCTCCGTGGTGATCGGCCAGAAGAAGCAGGCCGCCGCCCGCGAAGCCGCCGCCAAACAGGCCGCCAAGGAAGCTGCTGAAGCCAAGGCTGCGGCCGAAGCCAAGGCTGCCGAGGAAGCCGCTGCCGCAGCTGCCGCCGCCGCCGCCGAAGCTGAAGCCCCCGCTGAAGCCTGAGACCTCGCCCCATGGCCGGGGCTGACACCCTTCAGACCTTCACGATCGACCTACCGGACCAGGATGCCGCCATGGCCCTGGCCGGTGAAGCCGAAGCGACCCTGCATCGCCTGGAAGCCCTCACCGGTGCTTCCATGGTGTTGCGGGGTCTTTCCGTGCAGCTGCGGGGCCGACCCAGCCAGCTGGAGCGGGCCGCTGGGCTGGTGGAACTGCTGCGCCCCCTCTGGCAAGACGGCCAGGCGATCACCCAGGTGGACGTGCAGACCGCCCTCACCGCCCTGGACACCGGCCGCGGCGAGGAGCATCAGCAGTTGGGCAAGCAGGTGCTCGCCCGCAGCCAGGCCGGCCAGCTGCTGCGGCCGCGCACCCCGCGGCAGAAGGCTTATGTGGAAGCGATCGAGCGGCACGACCTCACCCTCGCCCTGGGGCCAGCCGGCACCGGCAAGACCTTTCTGGCGGCCGTGCTGGCGGTGCGCGCCCTGCAGGAGCGCCGGGTGGAACGCCTGATCCTCACCCGGCCGGCCGTGGAGGCCGGCGAGCGGCTGGGCTTCCTGCCCGGCGATCTGCAGCAGAAGGTGGATCCCTACCTTCGGCCCCTCTACGACGCCCTGCACACCCTGCTGGGCCAGGAGCGCACGGTGGCGCTGATCGAAAAGAACGTGATCGAAGTGGCGCCGCTTGCCTACATGCGCGGTCGCACCCTGGCGCAGGCCTTCGTGATCCTCGATGAGGCCCAGAACACCACCTGTGCCCAGATGCGCATGGTGCTGACCCGCCTGGGGGAGGGCTCGCGCATGGTGGTCACCGGCGATCCCACCCAGCTCGATCTGCCCCCTGGCCAGCTCAGCGGTCTGATCGAAGCCTCCCAGGTGCTCGAAGGGGTGGAGGGGGTCGCCATCTGCCGCCTCACCGCCGCCGATGTGGTGCGCCATCCCCTGGTGCAGCGCCTGGTAAATGCCTATGCCAACCGCGATGCCGCTCGATAGGCAGGCTCGATAGGGAGATCCGCACCGTTGTGCGATCCCCACGGCTCCCGATGTCTGGTCAGCGCTGTCAGGATGGAGCGAGTCTTCCCCTCTGTGCCATGCCGGCCAGCAGCAATTTCCAGGAGTCCATCCGCGAGGCCCAGTACGGCGCCCTGGTAGGCCCCAACGTGGTGAACAAGGCCCTGCCCTACGTGGGCGGCGGCATGGTGCTCACCGCCGGTGGTGTGATCGGCGGCCTGGCGCTGATGGCCAGCAATCCCGCCGGCTTCATGCCGCTGTTTTGGGTGGCCCTGATCGGCAACTTCGTTCTGTTCTTCGTGGCCCAGAACGTGGCCCTGAAGGGGAACAACAGCACCGCGCTGCCCCTGCTCACGGCCTACAGCCTGCTCACCGGTTTCACCCTGAGCGGCATCGTGGCTCTGGCCATCGGCACCGCCGGCATCGGCGCGATCGGTACCGCCGCCATGGCCACCGGCATCACCTTCGTGGCGGCTTCGGTGATGGGCCGTCGCATGAGCGACAACGTGGGCCAGGCCCTCAGCGGCGTGGTGGGCCTGGGCATCCTCGGCCTGGTGATCGCGATGCTGGTGCAGATCGTGGGCGGCATCTTCGCCCCCGGCATGTTCCACGGCACCGGCTTCGAGCTGATGATCGCCGGCTTCGGCACCGTGCTGTTCGTGGGAGCAGCCTTCGTGGACTTCTACACGATGCCCCGCACCTACAGCGACGACCAATACCTGGCCGGCGCCCTGGGGATGTATCTCACCTACATCAACCTCTTCATCTTCGTGCTGCGCCTGATCATCGCCCTCAACGGCGGTGGCCGTCGCGACTGAGCGTTCGCCAACCAACAGGTCGCGAACTGGCGAACCGGCGTGTCCGGTTCGCTTTTTTTGTGCTTGTCTGCTCGAACGAACAACCAGCACACCCACCACACCATGGCGATCCGTGCTCCGATGCTGATGGCGTCCGCCCTGGCCTTGCTGGCTCCCATCCCAGCAGCCTCATGGGCTCAGCCATCAGCATCCACACCCACGCCGACAGCCACGAGCACCGCCAAGAACCAGCCACACCAACCATTCATCGACCTCGGCGCCGGCGCACGCATCGGCATCGGTGAACCCACCTACCCTGCCGCAGCGGTCAGGCTGGGGCTACCTCTCTCGGCAACCACCAGCCTGTCGTTGCGCCCAATCGTGGTGTTCGGCAACAGCAACTCCCGCGGCCTGCGCAACAACCAGAGCGAGGTGCAACTGCCGCTCACCCTGGATCTGTTCACCACCAGCGCCGTGTCGGCCTACGTGGGTCCTGGCCTGGCTTTCAACACCGACTCCCAGGGACAGACCAACGCCTCGGTGAATGCTGGCCTTGACATCAAACTCAGCAACCGCCTACGGCTAAGCGCCGGGCTCACCTACGTGTTCCAGCCGGGAGACTCCAACGGGCGAGACCTGGAAGCCAACACCCTTCTCTACGTGCGGCTCTGAAGCCATTCAGCCCTCCGCCACCGCCAGCACCGCCTCGGCAATGGCCTGTTGCTGCGGCGCGTCGTACCCCCAGCGCTCCAGGAAGGCCACATCGCTGCCGGCGCCGGCGGTGGCCGCCAGCAGGGTTTCCAGCCGCGCCTTCACCAGAGCTGGATCCAGCAGCCGCAGCAACTCCGTGCAGCGCTGCTGCACCCGCTCCGATCCCGCCTGCTGCCCCGCATCGCCCTGGCGCTGGTGGTGCAGAGCCATGGCCGTGCTCATCGCCAGGTTGCGGGCCGTCAGGTCCACCACCCCCTCACCGGCGGCGCGCAGGGCGAGCAACAGCGGCTCGGGCAAACGATCCATCACCGGACTGTCGCCGGCCAGGGCCACCACGAAGAAGCCACGGGCGCCATCGCGGCTGGCCACCAGTTCGGCCACCCGATCCCCCAGCACTTCATCGCTGATCTCACCGTGCTCCCAGAGCTGCAACCACTGGGCGCTGATCTCCATCGCCTGCTGAAAGGTGGGCTCACGCAGGGTGTTGGTCATCGGCCGGGCCAGCTCGCTGCCCCAAAGCCTATGGACCCCCAGCGGCGCACGGATGCGGCCAGGGGGGCGCTGGGCTGGCAGTGTTGAAGGCATGAGTGCCATCCCCCCCCCCGAGGCCGATCAGGGCCAGCTGCTGCCGATCCCCGATCCGGCCGAATCAGCGCGGCTGCTGGCCGCCACCGCCGCTGCCGCCGCCGCCCCCAGCGGCCACCGCTCCGGCTTCGTGGCCCTGATCGGCCGGCCCAATGTGGGCAAGAGCACCCTGCTCAACCAGCTGGTGGGCACCAAGGTGGCCATCACCTCGCCGGTGGCGCAGACCACCCGCAACCGGCTGCGGGCAATCCTCACCACACCGGCAGCCCAGCTGGTGCTGCTCGACACGCCGGGGATCCACAAACCCCATCACCTGCTGGGGGAGCGGCTGGTGAAGACGGCCCGCAGCGCCATCGGCGATGTGGACCTGGTGCTGCTGCTGGTGGATGGCAGCCAGCCGGCCGGCCGCGGCGATGGCTACATCGTGGAGTTGCTGCGCCACTGCAAGGTGCCGGTGCACGTGGCCCTCAACAAACACGATCTGGTGGAGCCAGCCGAGGCGGAAGCCCTGGCCGCCAGCTACCGCGCCCTCCTGGAGGGCCGCGGCGACTTCGCCAGCCCCACCCCCCAGGCGCCGCTCACCTGGCCGCTGCACCCGGTGAGCGCCCTCACCGGTTTGGGCACCGCCCCCCTGGTGGAGGCCCTCAGCGCCCAGCTGCCGGAAGGCCCTCATCTCTACCCGCCGGATGCGGTGAGCGATCAACCGGAGCAGCTGCTGATGGCTGAGCTGATCCGCGAGCAGGTGCTCAGCCACACCCGCGAAGAAGTGCCCCATTCGGTGGCGGTGAGCATCGATCGGGTGGTGGACGACGGCCCCCGCACCGCCGTGCTGGCCACGGTGCTGGTGGAGCGCCCCAGCCAGAAGGGCATCCTGATCGGCAAGGGCGGCAGCATGTTGCGCACGATCGGCGCGGGGGCGCGCCTGCAGATGGAGAAGGTGTTCAGCGGGCCGGTGTATCTGGAGCTGTTCGTGAAGGTGGTGCCGGGCTGGCGCCGCAGCGCCGCCCGCCTGGCGGAGCTGGGCTACCGCGGCGACTGAACGGGCTGAAACAATGGCCGCCATGACCCACTCCGCCTCCAACGCCGTGCCGGCTGATGCGGCCGCCTTCCCCCCCGATTCGATCGCGGCTTTCCTGCGCTTCTGCGCCGGCGAGTGGATGAGCCTGCGCAGCCGCTTTGCGCTCGATCCGGACCTGCTGTCGGCGGCGGCGGCCGATGGGCAGGGGGAGAGCGAGGAGCACTGGCACGCCAGTGAGCGAGGCGAACTGGTGATGGCCTACCTGGAGCCGGCGGATGCGGCGGCGCCGGGTGGGCTGAGCGTGGCTGCCCAGGGCGAGCTGCCGCGCCAGCTGCTGTTCCAGGCGGATGGCGGCTTCAGCGCCGGTGAGCAGCAGGGCCACTGGCAGCTCTGGCCCGACGGCAGCCTTGAGCTCCGCCTCAGCGCCGATGGCGTGGAGCGCTGCGAGCGCATCTGGTTCACCAAGCCGAACCTGCGGCTGCGCTCCACGGTGGAGAACAGCGCCGATGGCAGCCCCAGCCGGGCCAGCTTCTGCTCGGAGATCCGGCGTGTGAGCCGGCCGGCGGGCTGAGCTGATGCGCCTCGACGTGGTGACCCTGGCACCGGAGGCCTTCGCGCCGCTGCTGGGCCTTGGGGTGATCGGCCGGGCCTTCAGCGCCGGCATCGCCGAGCTGCACGTCCATAACCCGCGCGATTTCGCGACAGACCGCTACCGCAAGGTCGACGATGAGCCCTATGGCGGCGGCGCCGGCATGGTGCTCAAGCCGGAACCGGTGTATGCCGCGGTGGAGGCGATTCCGCTGCTGCCGCGGCGGCGGGTGCTGCTGATGAGTCCCCAGGGCCGCCCCCTGCAGCAGGCGGACCTGCGCCGCTGGGCGGCGGACTACGACCAGCTTGTGTTCCTCTGCGGCCACTACGAGGGCTTCGATGAGCGCATCCGCGCCCTGGCCGATGAGGAGGTGTCGATCGGTGATTTCGTGCTCACCGGCGGCGAACTGCCGGCGATGACGATCATCAACGGCGTGGTGCGACTGCTGCCGGGCACCGTGGGCAGCCAGGCCAGCCTGGAGGAGGAGAGCCACACCGCCCTGCTGCTGGAGCACCCCCACTACACCCGCCCGGCCGACTTCCGCGGCATGGCCGTGCCGGAGGTGCTGCGCAGCGGCGACCATGGCGCCATCGCCCGCTGGCGGGCCGAGCAGCAGCAGCAGCGCACGGCCAAGCGGCGGCCGGATCTGTTCGCGCGCTGGAAGAGCCAGGACAGCTGAGGTTCAGCGCTCAGCCCTGGCTACCGCTCCCCTGCTGCAGCCCGCGCAGGGCCGTGAGCAGCGACGCCGGGCTCTGGGGGTCGACCATCAGCACGGAACCGGCCGGGGCGTTGGCCATCTGCTCGCCCATGGCCATCCAGTCGGCGGCAAGCAGCAGACGCAGCGCCTCGCCGGCCTGGGGGTTGGCCTGCATCGCCTCCGCCAGGCGGCTGGCGGCCTCAGCCCGAGCATTGGCCAGCAGAGCCTGCTGCTTGGCCTGGGCATCCGCAGCCAGCAGCAAGGCCTCCTGCTGGGCTCTGGCATCGAGCACGAGCGCCTCGGCACGGCCGCGGGCGGCATTGAGCTGGGATTCGCGCTCGCCCTCGGAGCGCAGGATGGCGGCCCGCTTCTCGCGCTCGGCCGTCATCTGCTGCTCCATCGCCTGCTGCACGCCCCGGGAGGGCTGGATATCGCGCAGCTCCACGCGGGTCACCTTCACGCCCCAGGGATCGGTGGCCTGATCAAGCTCCTTGAGCAGCGTCTCGTTCACCTCACTGCGGGTGGTGAAGGTCTGGTCGAGGTCGAGCTTGCCCATCTCGGCGCGGATCTGGGTGAGCACCAGATTGACCATGGCCGCCTGCAGGTTGTCGACGGCGTAGTAGGCGCGGGCGTGCTCCAGCAGCTGCCAGTAGACAACCGCATCCACCTCGATGGCCACGTTGTCGCGGGTGATGCACTGCTGCGGCGGGATGTCGAGCACCCGCTCCTTCAGGGATTCGTGGCTCACCACCCGCTCCACCACCGGCAGCACGATCGAGAGGCCCGGCTGCAGCTGGCGGTCGTACTTGCCCAGGCGCTCCACCAGGCGCGACTGGCCGCCGCTGGTGACCTTGACGCTGTTGAGGCCCAGAAAGGCCATCACCACCAGGGCCGGCAGGCCGAACAGAGCTTCCACGGAGGCAGGCTGCGGATCGCTGCACGCTAGGCAGCATGGGGGCATCGATCCACACGCCCCGAGCCTGCTGATGCCTGCGCTGCTGTGGTTTGCCCTGGCCCTGGCCCTGCTGGCGGTGGCCTGGCTGGGAGCCGATCTGGATGCGGTGCTGGCGGCCGCCCTGGCGGCCCTGGCCCTGTCGTTGCTGAGCGCGGCGGCTCCGGCGCTGGCGCTGCCCCTGCAACTGCTGCTGTTCGCGGGAGCCACGCTGGCCCTGCTGCTGGGGCTGCGGCGCTGGTCGCGGCGGCGGAATCC
>JBJTHL010000049.1:0-3942 GCA_046094445.1 Vulcanococcus sp. | reverse complement strand
CTACCGCTGGCGAAACTGCCCAGGCTGCGCTCGGGCCGATAGCTGCCGCCGCCCTCGAAGCCTGTGGCGATCACGGTCACGTGGATCTCGCCCTCGAGGCGCTCATCCACCACGGCACCCACGATGATGTTGGCTTCGGGGTCCACCACGTCGTAGATCACCTCTGAGGCGGTGGTCATGTCCTCCAGGGTCATGTCCTTGCCGCCGCTGATGTTGATCACGCATCCCTTGGCCCCATCGATGCGGGCGGCCTCCAGCAGTGGGCTGCTGATGGCGGCCTGGGCGGCCTCGGTGGCGCGGGAGCGGCCAGACCCCACACCGAGCCCCAGCAGGGCGGTGCCGGCATCGGTCATCACCGAGCGCACGTCGGCGAAGTCCACATTCACCAGGCCGGGCTTGGTGATGATGTCGCTGATGCCCTTCACGCCCATCCGCAGCACGTCGTCGGCTGCGCGGAAGGCGTCCTGAAGGGGAGCACCGGCGATGGCCTCCCGCAGGCGGTCGTTGGGGATCACAATCAGGGTGTCCACATGCTCCGAGAGGCGGGCGATGCCCTCCTCGGCCTGGCGCATGCGGCGTCGGCCTTCAAAGCCGAAGGGCTTGGTGACGATGCCCACCGTGAGGGCTCCGCATTCCTTGGCCACCTCAGCCACCACCGGCGCTGCGCCGGTGCCGGTGCCGCCACCCATGCCGGCGGCGATGAACACCAGATCCGCACCCTGCAGGGTCTGCGCCAGATCCGCGCGGGATTCCTCAGCTGCCTTCTGGCCGATGGCTGGATTCCCGCCAGCGCCGAGGCCGCGGGTGAGCTTCTGGCCCAGCTGCACCCGCTGCTTGGCGGCCGATTGGATCAGCGCCTGGGCATCGGTGTTCAACACCCGGTAGCCCACGCCCTGGAGATCGGAGGCGATCATCCGGTTCACGGCATTGCTGCCGCCTCCGCCCACGCCAATCACCTCAATCCGCGCCGACTGGCTGGGAACGATGCCGCTCGACCCATTGCTGGTGAGGGCAGCGAGGCCTTCGGGTGCGGTCTCCATGGAAAGGCCCATGCCGTTGTTGCTGCGCTGCATTATGTCGTCGTTTCGTCCGACCGGATTCGGAACTCAGCACAGAGTTGCCTGTCGACGCTGATTGCGCAACGCCCTGTCATTGTTTGCTGTCTGGCAAGCGAACCAGCCTCGGCCCCCCTGCGGTGACAGCGCCGTGGGCTCAATCCACCCCAGGGCGGGGAGCATGGCTCGCGTCGGAGCCACCGGCTTTGGCGGGAAGCCCCAGTTCCGGGCGCTCCGGATCGGTGAGATCGATGGATTGCACGGTAAGGCTGCGGATTTTCTGCGGCAGTTCGCGTGACAGATGCTGCAGCACCTGCAGGCGGTCCTGCAGGCGGCTGTCCACCGGGCCCAGCTGCACGTTCCCCAGGGCGTCGGTGCGCAGCCACAGGCTGCCGTTGGGCTCGAAGCGCACCTGCTGCAGGGGGCTGCCCAGGGAGCCCTTGCGGGCCAGGATCATGGCCAGGGCAGGCCGTAGACCCTCCTGCCAGCCCAGCACCTGCACGGTGGGGATGCCGCCACCACGCTGCTGGCGGCTGCTCATCCAATTGCCCATGCGATCCACGTAGCCCTGCTCCAGGCCCCGCGGTCCACGGCGCTGGGCCTGGGCCACAGCCTCGCGATCCACCAGTTCGATCCGCAGGCGCGGCGGCAGCATGAGCCGGGTCACCTGCACCTGCTCCACCGGCAGTCCGGCCGAGAGGCGATCCGCCAGCTGGCGCGGCCGCAGGCTCAGCAGCTGCAGCGGCAGCTGCAGCTGGCCTTCGCGCATCACCTGATCGCGGCTCACCTGGCGGCTGCCGATCAGCTCGATCTGAGCAGGGCTGTGCACCACCCAGCCCTGCCGCAGCAGCAACCAGCCCAGGCCGGTGGCGGCTCCGGAGAGCACAAGGATGCGCCAACCATTGCGCAGGCGCTCACTCCGCCGTTGCTGGCGCAGCTGGCGGCGGCGCTCCACCCCGGCCGCCGGGGCCTCAGCCATGGCCCTGTCGCCGGTGCTGGTCACAGCTCGCAGCGGGCTCGGGTCATCAGCTCGGTGATCCAGCGCCGGGCCCGGTCGGCATCGGCGAAGGGCAGATCCTTCTGGATGCCACCCCCCACCAAGCGCAGCCGGCAGGCCCCCTGGGATTCCTCGGTGAGCGGGGCTTCACCGGAGCCGAGGGCCAGCAGTTCCACCAGTTCGAGGTCTTTCACCACGAAGCTGTCCTTGGTCACGAGCTTGCCCGATTCAAAGCTGCTCCAGCTCACCACGCCATCGATCAGCCGGGCGCCGCCGCAGTCGTCGAGCTTGGCGAGCTCCGCCCCCTCGGCCCAGGCGCGGAACAGGCGCTGGCGGCGACGCTCCAACCAGCCGAGGGCCGTGAGCAGGGGGAAGACCACCAGCAACGGCAGCCAGACCAGGCCATGGCTCATGCGGCTTCTGCGCTCCGGGCGAACGTCTGGCTGGATTCTTGCGCCAGTTGCACCAGTTCGTGGACCAGCGTGTCCAGAGGCAGACCGCTGGCCTCCCAGAGCATCGGGTACATGCTCTGGGAGGTGAAGCCCGGCAGGGTGTTGATCTCGTTGAGCCAGAGCTCGCCGCTGTTGCGGTCGTAGAAGAAATCCACCCGCGCCAGCCCCTCGGCGGCCACGGCGCGGCAGGCGGCAATGGCCAGCTCGCGGGCCCGCGCGCTGATGCGCTCCGGCACCTGGGCGGGGATCACGGTGTGGCTGAGGCCGTCGCTGTACTTGGTGGTGTAGTCGTACCAGTCGGCGTCGAAGCAGATCTCACCCAGCACCGAGGCGCGCAGCTGGCGGCGGCCCAGCACAGCGCATTCCAGTTCCCGGGCGTTGACCCCCTGCTCCACCACCAGGCGCGGATCGTGGCTGGCGGCTTCCTGCAGGCCCGCCAGCAGTTCGCCGCGGTTGGTGGCCTTGCTGATGCCCACCGAGGAACCCAGGTTCGCCGGTTTCACAAAGCAGGGGTAGCCCAGCTGCTGCTCCAGCCGCTGCAGCAGGGCGTCGGCGCCCGCCTCACCCTCCAGTTCAGCGGCTTCCACGCAGGCGTAGGGCACCTGGGGCAGGTTGGCGGCGGCGAAGGCGGCCTTCATGGCCTGTTTGTCCATGCCAACGGCCGAGCCCAGCACGCCGGAGCCCACGAATGGCACCTGCATCAGGCTGAACAGCCCCTGGATCGTGCCGTCTTCGCCATTGGGGCCATGCAGCACCGGCACCCACACCTCCACATCCAGAGCGCCGTCCGGAAACCCGCGGAAGCCCGGGCGCAGCGGTGATGCCGGCAGCTCCTCACGGCTGGCGGGCAGGCCTCTCTGCAGCACGGCCTCGGCCACGGCGGGCGGCCACCAGTGGCCCCAGGTGTCGATGTAGAAGCAGCTCAGCCGGTAGCGCTCGGCGTTGGCGCCGCGGCGCAGGGCCGCCGCCACCGTGTTGGCCGAGCGGATCGAGATCGCATGCTCACCGGACACGCCGCCGAACACCAGACCGAGATGGGTGGGGGCGGTGCTCATGGGAGCCGGCGATGCGGCGCCAACGGTATCAGCGCTGGCCAGTGGCGACAGCCGTGCCGCTGAGGGAGAACGCCCGCACCGCGTCGATGCGCACCTCCACCAGATCCCCGGGCTGCCAGCGGGCGTCGCCACCGCGGCCGGCGGGGAAGAAGGTGAGCCGGTTGGTGCGGGTGCGGCCCATCACCTGTTCGGGGTCCTTGGGGTTGGTGCCCTCCACCAGGATCTGTTCGATACGGCCGGCATAGCGGGCGCTGCGTTCGCGGGCCTTGCGCTCCACCAGGGCGTTGAGCTCCTGCAGGCGCTCCACCTTCACCGCCTCGCTCAGCTGGTTCGGCCAGTCGGCGGCGGGGGTGTTGGGGCGCGGCGAGTAGGCGGCGGTGTTC
>JBJTHL010000048.1:0-6275 GCA_046094445.1 Vulcanococcus sp. | reverse complement strand
CCATCGAAGGCCGAGGCGCCGATGTTGCCCGGGTGCAGGCCGTTGTCGTGGATCGAGAGGAACGGCACCGCCAGCTGCTCGCCGATCGACTCGCGGCTGCTGAGGCTGACGCCATCGAGCACGGCGCGGGCGTTGAACAGGCTGCTGAAGGCGCCGATCAGATCGAGGAAGGCCTCGGGGCTGAACACGCAGGTGTAGCGGCCGGTTTCGATCGGGGCGTAGTCGAGGTGGCTGATGGTGCGCTCAGCGGCCTCGTTGATGCAACCGGCAATGTCGAGCGCGGAGGCGCCGTAGGCCAGGCGCATGGCGCCGGCACTGCGCGGTTTGCGGCCGCTCTCCTCGGCTCTGGCGTAGAGGTACACGCTGGCTGTGCTCAGCCGTTGCTGGCGGCAGGCGCCGTCGCTGTTGAGGTAGATCCGCTCACTGCTGCGTTCGGCGAGGCCGTTGTAGGGCACGGTGCCGATGGCGTTGTGGCGCCCCAGCAGCTCCCGCTCGGCGTCCTTGAGGGTGTCGAGCAGCTGGAGGATGCCCAGGGGCTGATGGATCGGCTGATCCAGCTGCGGCAGGGGCGCGCTGGCCAGGGGCGAGAAAGCGGGGGTGTCGTCCGGGTTGCCGAAGGCGCTGGCATCGCGGGCCCCGGCAAGGGCACGCTCCAGGCCGCTGGCGGAGAGGTCGGAGGTGCTGGTGATGCCCACCAGGCCGTCGCTGTTCCAGACGCGGATGGTGATCGAACTGCGCTGGGCCCCCTTGAGCTGCTTGGCCTCACCGCGATCCACCTGCACGGAGCTGTCGGTGCTGCAGGCCGCGCCGAGATCCCACTGGCGGATGCCGGCGGCGGCGGCCAGCTGTTCGAGCTGTTGGCGCAGGTCTTCGGCTTTGAGGCCGTTCCTCTGAGTGGCGCTCATGTCAGCGGCCCCCCACGGTGATCGAATCCACCTTGATGTGGGGTTGCCCCACGGTGACAAAAATGCTGCCGCTCACCGAGCCGCAGAAGCCAGCTGCCAGTTCAAGATCGTTGGCGCACATCGAGATCCGGGGCATCACCTCCTTGGCCTCGCCGATCAGGGTGGCGCCCTTCACCGGTTTGGTGAGCTGGCCGTTCTCGATCAGGTAGCCCTCCTCCACGGCGAAGTTGAACTGGCCGGTAGGGCCCACGCTGCCGCCGCCCATGGATTTGCAGTACAAGCCCTTGTCCACCGAGGCAATTAGCGCGTCGGGGCTGTGGGGGCCGGCGGCGATATAGGTGTTGCGCATGCGGCTGGCGGCCGCGAAGGTGTGGCTCTGGCGCCGACCGCTACCGGTGCGGGCATGGCCGGTGCGCAGTTCACCGGCGCGATCGCTGATGAAACGCTGCAGCACGCCGTTCTCGATCAGCACGGTGCGCTGCGGCTCCATGCCTTCGTCGTCCATCGATAGGGAGCCGAAGGCGCCATCACTGAGGCCTTCGTCGATGGCGGTGACGGCGCTGTGGGCGATCGGCTGCCCCACGCGGTCGGCGAAGGGGGTCGTGCCCCGCTCCACCTGGGTGGTTTCCAGCAGATGCCCGCAGGCCTCGTGGAAGATCACGCCGCCGAAGCGGTTGGCCAGCACCACCGGCAGCTGGCCGGCTTCCACGTAGTCGGCGTAGAGCATGGTGCCCGCGCTCTCGCACACCTCGCGGGCGGAGGTCTCAGCGCTCCAGCGGCGCAGGTCGTCCGGTTGGCCGGAGGTGCCGTAGCGGCGGCCCACACCGGCCCGGTGCTCGCCATCGGCTGCCAGCACATTCAGCCCCACCGATTGATGCAGGCGCACATCGCGGCCGTAGGTGCCATCGCTGGCGGCGATCAGCACCTCCTGCCAGTCGCGGGCGTAGCTGCCGCGTCGGGCCTGCAGGTGTTGGCCGTGGCGCAGCAGCTGGTCGGTGCCCTCCAGCAGCCGTTGGCTGGCCTCCTGCAGCAGCGGGCAGTGCTGCAGCCAGTCCGCTTTGCTGGCGCCGAAATCGCGTAGATCGGGCAGGCCTGCGAAGGGACTCCTGGCTGCGGCGCTGCGCTGCAGACCCAGCATGCCCAGGGCCTGATCCAGGGCCTGCTGCAGGCCGGCATCGCTGAGGTCGTTGGTGCTGACAAAGCCGTCGCGCTCCCCCAGGAACACGCGGATGCCGGCGCCCATGCCGAAGGCCGGCGTCACGCTGGTGATCCGGTCCTGTTCCGCCAGCAGCCCCAGGTGATCGGTGCGTTCGAGGAAGACCTCCACCAGATCGGCGCCGGCGCCGCGTCCAGCGGCGAGCAGGGCCTCAAGCCGAGGGGTCCAGTGGCTGCCCAGACCATCGGTCTGGAGGGCCGGAAGGGTGGCGGTCACGCGGGCGGTAGGAAAACGACGAAGGCGGTGCTGCTGATGCGTGCAAGAAGGATCCGGCCGCTGCGGCCAGGGCCGTCGGGAGCGATGGCGGCCGGCCTCAGCGGACGGCCGGCTGGAACTGCTCGCTGCGGATGGGGCTCATCAGGAACAACTTGGCCATCTCAGCGGCGTTGGCCAGCCAATACGGCAGCTTGCGCAGGGCCTTGATCGGTGCGGGGGCCTGGCTTTCATCCGCCTTGCTGAGCTGGGCGTTGTTCTGCACCAGGCGCTCGAGGCGCTCGTAGAACTTGGGATGGTCCACGTTGAGCACCACCGGGAAGACACGCGCTGAGGTCTCGTTGGTCTTGGCGATGACGTACTTGTCGTAGGTGCGGGCATCGAGGCCGAGGGCTTCGTAGAACTCCTTGCGGGCCACGTCGCGCACGTACATCGTGGCGAACACCGCCAGCAGGAAGAAGCGGCACCACAGGCGCGCCTGCAGACCATTCACGGTCTTGGGCTGAGCCTTCATCAGGGCATCGAAGAAGTCGCCGTGGCGGTTCTCGTCCTGGCACCAGTTCTCGAAGAAGTTGAAGATCGGGAAGATCTTGCTCTCGGGGTTCTGCTCGAGGTGGCGGTAGATGGCGATGTAACGCCAGTAGCCGATCTTCTCGCTCAGGTAGGTGGCATAGAAGATGTAGGCCGGCTTGAAGTAGGTGTAGGCCTTGCTGGCGGTGAGGAAGCCGAGGTCGAGCTGCAGCCCGAAGTCGCTCATGGCCTTGTTCAGGAAGCCGGCATGCCGGGCTTCATCGCGGGCCATGTGGGCGAAGCACTCGGCCAGCAGCGGATTCTTCTGCTTGATGCGGCGGCTCAGTTCCTTGTAGAGCAGGAACCCGGAGAACTCGGAGGTGCAGCTCTGCTCGAGGAACTCCACAAACACCCGCCGGGTGTCAGGGTCGAGCTTGTCGGCTGCACCCTCGAACTCCTCGTTGCGGACGAAGTGGTGGCGGTTGTAGTCCTTGCGGAACTCCTCGCAGATGGCCTCGAGCTCCGCCTCATTCGGGCGAAGGTCCATGGCGGCCATCGCCTCGAAATCGGTGGTGTAGAAGCGCGGTGTGAGGATCGTGTCCTTGACCGGATCCTTGATCGCCGGTGCGTCGGGTGTGCCGATCGCCCCGGTTGCGGCGTCGGGCGATGCAACGGCGGTGGGAGGCACCATCGGGGCTGCGGCTAGGGCTGACTGCCCATCGTAGGTGGTGCCCGGCGGTTGCGGCGGGCGCTTCACCGGTTGCCATCAGCGCTGTGGGCTCAGTTGGCCCCCAGCCACTTCTGACCGTTGAGCCGCTGCACCAGGCGCGACACCAGCAGCGCCTGCGTCATCTTCTTCTCATCGATCAGGAACGACTCCAGCAGGCTGGGCTCAGCACCGGCTTCGGCCAGGGCGATGGTTTTGGCGGAGCTGATGGCTTCGCTGGTGAAACACAGCCAGAAGCGCCGGCCCGCCGGCAGCTCCCCCTTCACCATCCAGCAGGGGCTGCCCACCACCGGCATCGGCCCCTGCTCGAAACTGAGGTTGACCTCCGGTCCGCCATAGGTATTGATCTCGCTGGCGATGGCCGGGATCAGCAGGCTGGGCACAAACTCGGCGAATGGCTTGTCCTCCGGCGCGGGGGGTTTGGCGCGGGGGGCGGGGCTGGCGGAATCGGTCACCGTCGCGGCCTTGGTGGAGGTGTTGCGAACTGTAGGGATGGCGCTGCGGCTCTGAGCCGGCTGGGCTCACCAGTCGTCGCCGCTGCCGCTGGCCCAGTCGTCGGCCCCGCTGCCTGCCGGTGCAGCTCTGGTGGCCGCCGCGGGGGCGGCAGCCGGGGCTGACGGAGCCGCCCCCTGGCCGCGCCGGATCACGCGGAAGGGGACCGACACGGTGGGCGCCGGTTCACCGGCCGCCCGCGCCGGCCCGGCCCAGGCCGGGCCGGGGACCTCCGCTTCTGACGCCGGCCAGGGGCTGTCGTCGGCCTCGGACCAGCGGTTGGGCGCCTCGCTGCGGCGGCGCACCTGGCGCCTGGGGAGCATGGCGTTGTCCCCCGCCTGCAGGGCCAGGGCGGTGCCGGCCGCGCTCAGGCCGGCGCCGGCCGCCGCCGCCGCGCTGATCCAGATCCCCAGGGGCCAGGCTGGCGACACCCAGGTGAGCAGGCGCAGCGCCACCCAAGGCCGCGGGTTCACGGCCCCCAGCAGCAGCAGGGCCAGCAGGGGGCTCAGCAGCGGCAGCAGCAGCAGGCGTTGCAGCAGGGTCACGCGGGATCAGCCCCGGGGGCTGGGGTGTGGATCGGGCCGCTCCAGCGGCGCAGGGGGGCCAGGTCGTAGCCGAGGCCATCGAACACGCGGATCACCAGAAAATCCACCATTTCCTCGAGGCTGGTGGGGCGGTGATACCAGGCTGGCACCGGCGGGGCGATGCGGGCTCCCGCCTCCGCCAGGGCTGTGAGGTTGCGCAGATGCACGAGGTTCCAGGGGGTTTCCCGCGGACAGATCACCAGCGGCCGACTCTCCTTGAGGTGCACATCCGCAGCCCTCTCCAGCAGATCGGTGGCGACGCCTGCCGCAATCCGCCCCACCGCTCCCATCGAGCAGGGCAGGATCACCATCCCGCGGGTGCGGTGGCTGCCGCTGGCGATGGCGGCGGCCTGATCGTTCCAGCGGTGGCAGCGCAACAGGCCGGTGCTGCAGCCCGTGTGTTGACGCCAGAAACGCTCCTGTGCCTCCGGTTCGCCGGGCAACTTGAGCCCCAGCTCCGCCTGCCACACGGTGATGGCGCCGCGGCTCACTACCAGATCCACGCTTTCGCCCGCCTGCAGCAGCAGCTGTAGGGCCCGCAGGGCGAGGGGCTGGGCGCTGGCGCCGGACACGGCCAGCACCAGCGGCAATGCGCCCATGGATTCAGCCCTCGTCGCCGTCGTTGTCGCCGTCGGCGCTGTCGGCGTCCTCCTCGTAACCCTCGGGCAGCACCACCGCCAGATCGATCTGGTGACGCAGCACATCCACCTTCTGGATGATCACCTCCACCGGGTCGCCGAGCATGTAGCTGCGGCGGTTCTTCCGGCCCACCAGCCGGTTCTGGCGGGAGCGGTACTCGTACCAGTCGTCCTTGAGGGAGCTCACGTGCACCAGCCCCTCCACCATCGAGGGGGGGACTTCCACGAAGAAGCCGTAGCTCTGGACGCCGCTGATCACACCGGTGAGGGTCTGGCCCACCAGCGGTTCGGCCTGGCGGGCCTGGGCCATGGCCAGGGCATCGGCCTGGAGGTCGGCGGCGAAGCGGGAGCGGCCGTTGAGCCGGTGCAGGAGCGCCACGCTGCGCCCCTGTTCCGCCGATGCCAGCTGGCTGGGGGCCATCAGCGGCCAGTCGATCACGCCGTGGCTGCTGTCACCGGCGATGTCCACACGGGTTTTGTGGCGCACGGAGGGGCGGTCCTTGCCCTCGCTGAGGAGCAGCACCAGCACGTGTTGATTCCAGAGGTCGGCGTAGTGCAGCCCCGGGCAGCACCAGGGGGCGTAGGCCTGCGCTTCACCCGCCAGCACATTGGCGCCCGGTTCGATCGCCAGGGTCACCGGCCGCAGCGGCTCCCGCAGCTGCTGTTGCAGCACCCGGCAGCGATCGCTGGCGGCGAAGGCCACCGCCAGCTCCTGGGCGGTGGCGTTGCCATCAGCCGCGAGCTGCAGCGGAATCTCCAGGGCCAGGGCGGCCTTGGCCACGTCGTTGACGGCTTCCGCATCGGGCGCGGGGTTGTGGGCGTAGATCGCCGGCAGCTCCAGGGCAGCCATGTGACGACCGAAGGCGCGGTGGGCGGGCAGCACCAGCTCCCGCAGCAGTCCGGCGGCGCTGCGGGCTGGGTCGAGCTGCACCAGCCAGCCCTGGCGGCTTTCATCGGGTTCCGGCACCGCCAGGTCGCCAAGGCCGTCGA
>JBJTHL010000047.1:0-9825 GCA_046094445.1 Vulcanococcus sp. | reverse complement strand
CGGTCTGCTGCGGGGCCAGGCCCTGGCCCTGGCCGCCGAGCGCCTCACGCCCGCCGAGCTGGAGGCCCTGGCGCTGCAGCTTCAGCCCCTGGATCCGGCCGCTGCCGCCAGCGGGGCGGCCCTGGAGTCCTGGTTGCAGGCCGCCGCTGGGCGTCGCCCCGCTGGCGGCCTGCACGTGCTGGGCCATGCCCACCTCGATCTGGCCTGGCTGTGGCCCGTGGCCGACACCTGGCAAGCGGCGATCCGCACCTTCGAATCGGCGTTGGGTCTGCTCGAGCGCCATCCCCAGCTGCGCTTTGCCCATTCCACCCCGGCGCTCTACGCCTGGATCGAGCGCCATCGCCCGGCCCTGTTCGCCCGCATCCGCGCGGCCATGGCCGCCGGCCGCTGGGAGCCGATCAATGGCCCCTGGGTGGAGAGCGACTGCGTGCTGATCAGCACCGCCTCGCTGTTGCGCCAGTTTCAGCTGGGCCAGGCCTACAGCCGTCGCACCTTTCCGGAGTGGCCCCATGCGCTCTGTTGGCTGCCGGACAGCTTCGGGTTTGCGGCGGGCCTGCCCGCCGTGGCGGCCGCCACCGGAGTGCGCTGGTTCTGCACCCACAAGCTGGCCTGGAATGCCACCAACCCCTTCCCCCATCGCCTGTTCCGCTGGCGCAGCCGCTGCGGCAGCGAGGTGCTGGCCCTGATGACGGCGCCGATCGGCACCGATGGCGACCCCCTGGCCATGGAGCGCTACCGCGGGCAGTGGCAGGCCGCCACCGGCGTGGAGGAGGCCCTCTGGCTGCCGGGGGTGGGAGATCACGGCGGCGGCCCCACCGAGGAGATGCTGCAGCAGCTGGAGCTCTGGCAGCAGCAGCCCCTGGCTTGCCCCCAGCGCCACGGCACGCTGCGGGACTACCTGAACGCCCTGGAGCCCCTGGCACCGCAGCTGCCGATCTGGCGCGACGAGCTCTACCTGGAGCTGCATCGCGGCTGCGCCACCAGCCGGCCCGATCAGAAGCGGCACAACCGCAGCCTGGAGCGCCTGCTGCGCCAGGCCGATCAGGCCCGGGCGCTGCTGGCGGCGGCCAACGCCCCCCTGCCGCCCGCCGCCGACTGGACCACCCTGCTGTTTCAGCAGTTCCACGACATCCTGCCGGGCACCTCGATTCCGGAGGTGTTCGACCAGGCTGAGCCCCAGTGGCGTGCGGCCCGTCGCCAGGCCAGGGCGCTGCGGGATCAGGCTCTGCAGCAGGCCCTGGCGTTAGCCGGGGGCGCGGCTGCCGGTGGGGCCGAGCAGCTCTGGTGGTTGGTGGATCAGCTGCCAGCCGCCGCTGCGCCGCTCACCCTGCGCCTGCCGCCTGGGCGTTGGACGCTGGCCGCTGGCACAGCGCTGCCCCGCCAGCCCGCCGCCCGCGGCGGGGATTGGGTGCAGCTGACGGCTCCGGCGGGTGTGGCAGCCCTGGCGCTGCGGCGCGAGCGGAGGGATGCCGCTGCCGCGCCCGGCCCGGTGGCGCCGATCGTGCAGCCGGTGCTGATGGAGGAGCGGGCGGGGCGCTGGCGGCTGAGCAATGGGCTGCTGCAGGCCGACCTGGGGCCCGAGGGGTTGCTGCAGCTGCAGGCGAATGACGGCCCACCGCTGCTGGCGGCCCCGCTGCAGTGGTGCCGCTGGCGTGATCACGGGGAGTTCTGGGATGCCTGGGACCTGGCGGCCGATTACCGCGAGCAGCCCCTGCCCTGGACCTGGACACCCCAGCCTCAGATCGTCGAACGTGGCCCCCTGTGCGTGCGGCTGGTGTGGCAGGGCCGCTGCGGTGCCAGTGCCCTGCGCCTGGCGGTGCAGCTGCGGGCTGCCTGCCCCTGGCTGGAGCTGACCCTCAGCGTGGACTGGCGCCAGCGCCATGAGCTGCTGCGCCTGGAGATTCCCCTGGCGCAGCCGGTGGCCCGCTTCGCCGCAGACACCAGCGGAGGTGTGCTGGAGCGACCTGCTGAACCCGCCACCGAGCGCGAGCGCGCCCGTTGGGAGCTGCCGGCCATCAGCTGGCTGGCCGCCGATGGCCTGGCGGTGCTGCTCGATGGGCCCCAGGGGGTGTCGGCCCGGGCGGATCGACTGGGGGTGTCGCTGCTGCGGGCTCCCACCTGGCCGGATCCCGGCGCCGACAACGGCTGGCAGCGGCTGCGGCTGGCCCTGTTGCCCTGCGCGATGGGTTGGCGGCCGGCGGCGGTGCCCCAGCAGGCGCGGCGGTTCCGCGAGCCGATCTGGCTTCGGCCTGCTCGCCAGGGCGATGGAGGCTCAGCGGCGGGGCAGGTACACCCCTGGCCGGCCCTGAGCCTGGGCTCAGAGGCGCTGGATCTGCTGGGGCTGGAGGTGGCGGAGACGCCCGGTGACACCTGGCTCACGCTGCAGAATCTCAGCCCCTGCAGGCAGCGCCTGGCGCTGTCTGCCCCCTGGCAGCTGCTGGACGAGGATCCGATCGTCGGGCCCTGGCAGCTGCGACGGCTGCGGATCAGTCGTCGTGATCGTCGAACGGATCGGTGAGGCCCTTCGAGGGCGGGCCGAAGGCGGTGTAGATGCCGAAACCGGTGAGCCCCAGCAGCACCGCCAGCACGGCGATCGCGACGGACAGGGCGGGGGAGCCGCTCTCGGCTGCACCCTGGATCACACTGGTTTCCATCACAACTCTCGACGGGGCAAGCGGCTGAGGCAGCCGAGGCCCTTACAGTAGCCAGACCCTTTTCCCGCCTGAGAGCACAGCGCCGTCATGGCTCAACGCACCCGCCTGGGAGATCTGCTCCGCCCCCTGAACTCCGAGTACGGCAAGGTGGTGCCGGGCTGGGGGACCACCCCGGTGATGGGCATCTTCATGGCCCTGTTCCTGGTGTTTCTGCTGGTGATCCTGCAGCTGTACAACAAGTCGCTGCTGCTCGACGGCATCACCGTGAACTGGAACGGCATCAACTGATCCATGAACGTCTTCGGGATCGGCCTACCCGAGATGGCGGTGATCGCCGCCATCGGTCTGCTGGTGTTCGGCCCGAAGCGTCTGCCGGAGCTGGGCAAAACCCTTGGGCGCACGCTCAAGGGTTTTCAGTCCGCATCCAAGGAGTTTGAGCAGGAGTTCCGCAAAGCCGTCGACACCGTCGAGGCTGAGGTGTCCGCAGCGCCACCGGCGTCGCTCGGCTCGGCAGCGGCTGTGGATGGCCAGGCCCATCCCAATGTCCCTGTCGCGGCTGTCGACCCCCACGAGCAGCCATCGGCCTGAGCGCTCCACCCTCGCGATTCGTCCGTCATGCCAGAGGCTGCGGCAGCAGCGCCCCTGAAGCTGCTCGTTGGGTTGGGTAACCCTGGCGACAAGTACGCCGGCACCCGCCACAACGTGGGGTTCATGGCACTGGAGAAGCTGGCGGCGCAGGAACGTGTGGCCTTCCGCCAGCAAGGCAAGCTGCACGGCCTTCTGGCCGAGGTGGGTCAAGGCGAGCAGCGCCTGCGCCTGCTGATGCCGCAGACCTACATGAACGACAGCGGCCGTTCGATCCGGGCAGCTCTCGATTGGTTTGGCCTGGAGCCCGCCCAGATGCTGGTGTTGGTGGACGACATGGACCTGCCTCTGGGCCGCCTGCGTCTTCGGGTCACCGGTGGCGCAGGTGGGCACAACGGCCTGCGCAGCACGATCGCTCATCTGGGTGGTCAGGACTTTCCCCGCTTGCGCATCGGCATCGGTGCCCCCGCTCTGAACCCCGTGGAGCGCAAGCAGCGCACGGTGGGCCACGTGCTGGGCCGCTTCGCCGTTGCTGAACAGCCGGTGCTGGATGAGGTGCTGGATGAGGTGCTCAGCGGCATCGCCTGCATCCAGCGGCTGGGTTTTGAGCGTGCCGGTAACCGATTGAACGGCTTCAGCGCCCCCGCCGCGGCCAAGCTGGCGCAGGTCGCCGCCGGTTAGCTGTTGCGTTCCTGGGGCCTGCTGTGAGTCGTCTGCCTGCCACCACCGCCCAGCTGCGGGTGCTGCACCAGAGCTTCAGCCAGCGACTGCTGGAGGGGGAGGTGACGGCCGGCGGCTTCCACTGGACCTTCAGCTGGTTCTTCGACCGCGGTGAGCTGCAGGTGGAGCCCTCCCTGGGGCGCGCCCTGATCCAGGACGCCCTGCTGCGTTTTCTGCTCAAGGCCGACTACCAGCTCGAGCCCGGCGGCGACTACGCCTTCACGGTGCGGGCCCGCTTCTGAGCCACTGGATGCCGTTGCGCTGGAGCCTGCGGCCCAGATGGCGCTCCAGCAGCAGTTGGGCCACCACGTCGTCGTAGTCGCGCGGGGGCAGCCGCATGCCTTCCGGCAGCAGGCGTCGCCAGCCCTGCGGGGGCTCCAGCTGCCAGAAGCGCTGGCGAGCCGCCAGGGTGCTGCCGGCTTCCGGCACCGTGATCACCTCCAGCGTCAGGGCCGCCAACCGTTGCCCCCAGGGGCGGCTGCCGGTGCCATCGCCGAGCACGACTGCCGCCAGCTGGCGCTGCTCCCGCCACTCCTGCAGCTGCTCCCAGCAGGCCTGCGGTGGCAGCACCCCCGCTGCCAGCAGGCGTGCGCTGCCGATTTCGGCCAGCACCAGGCCGCATTTGTGGAGCCCGGGATCGAGGGCAGCCCAGAGGGCCGGCGGCGCTGCCGCAGCGTTCATCGCCCCGGCCCTTCGCGGCGCAGGCGCGGGGCCAGCGGGGCCGCCTCATTGGCGCGGATCTCCACCACCACCGGATCGGCCAGGTCGGCGCTGCGCCGGGCGATCGCCTCCAGCCGTACCGTCTGGCCGGAGGGGCGGCCGGTGAGGGCGCTGCCCAGTTGGTTGAAGCTGCTCGGGTCGAACTGCAGGCCGTCCGTCAGGGTGCCCTGCCGCTGGGCGCGGGTGAAGGCCGACGCCAGCAGCAGATTCAGCCGGCCCCGCACCTGCTCCGGGCTGCGTTCATCCCCCTCCAGCACGGTGGTGGCCAGGATCTCGCCGGCCTGCACCACCTGTTTGTCGGGCCGCACATCGGGGAAGGCCACCACCTGCCGCTCACCGCGCAGCACGTTGGCGGCGGAGATCAGGCTCACCACCCAGGTGCCGCGCTTGCTCAGCACGGTCTCCAGCTTGGCGATGTCGCTGCGGGGCACCATCAGGATCTGGCGCGTGGGGGGTTCGCCCGGCAGCACGCGGCGGTAGGCATTGAGGTTGCTCTGGCGCAGCAGCGCTTCGATCACCGGCCGCGCCTGGTTCGGATTGTCGATCTGCACCTTGGCGATCTCCAACGGTTGGCCGCTGGTGATCACCACATCGCCGCGGCGCAGGGCGATCAGGTTGGTCTCCAGGCGCTGCAGCTCACGGCCGCTGCTGGCGATCTTGGTGGTCACCCGCTGCAGCTCCTCGCGGTTGCGGCGGATGTCGACATCCTTGACCTGGATGTCGCGGCTGAGGCGGTCGCGCTCCTGCTCCAACCGCTGCCGCTGCTGGATCAGTGGGCCCAGCTCCCGGCGCAGTCCCAGGGCTTGACGCTCGGCCGCCTGCAGCTGGTTGCGGGCCTCCAGGCGGCCCCCTTCAGCCCGGCGCAGATCCTGCTGGCTGCGCTCGAGCTTCTGCTGGCTGCTCTCTAGGGCCTGGCGGCTGAGGCGCAGCCGTTGCTCCAGGCGATCCAGCTCGAACAGCCCTGTGCGCAGCCGTTCGCTCACCAGCAGCATCAGGCCGAGGGAGATCGCACTGATCAGGCTGCCGGTGAGCACCGTGATCAGCACGGCCGTGCGCCGCGGTCGCAGGTGGAACAGGCTCAGCCGCGCCTTGCCCACACGCGAGCCGAGCCGGTCGCCCAGGGTGGACAGCACCCCACCGAGCACCAACAGGGCCAGGATCAGCAGCCAGCCGGACACAGCGCGCAGCGAAGAAGGCCAGTATCGGTGGCTTGCGCCGCTGGCGCGCTCAGCTGAAGCGTTTGGCCAGGGCCAGCGGATCGAACACCGTGATCTTCTTGCGATCGATCTGCACCAGGCCGGCGTTGCGCAGGTCCCCCAGCAGGCGGGTGATCGTGACCCGTGTGGAGCCGATCGCCTCGGCAATGGCCTGATGGGAGAGGCGCAGATCGATTGTGATGCCCTCACTGCTGGGGACGCCGAAGTCGCGGCAGAGCACCAGCAGGAAGCTCACCAGACGCGACGACATGTCGCGGTGGGTGAGGGTCTCGATCATCGTTTCGGTCTGCAGGATGCGGGAGGAGAGGCCCTGCAGCATCAGCAGTCCCACGCTGGCGTCCTGCTCGATCGCCTTGCGCACCGAGGTGGCCGGAGCCGTCACCATCTCCACCCGGGTGAAGGCAATGGCGTGATAGAAGCGATCGGAACGCTGGCCTGTGAGCAGCGACAGCACACCGAACAGGCTGTTCTCCCGCAGCAACGCCACCGTGATTTCCTCCCCCGACTCGTACACCCGCGACAGCCGCACAGCGCCGCGTCGCAGCAGGTAGACCTTCTCCGCCGGGTCGCCTGGGAAAAAGATGGTTTTGCCCCGCTCCACCGTCTCGGTGGTGCTCCCGGTCAGACCCCGGATCACATCCAGCAGGGTGGCGTTGGTCGCCAGGGCCTGACCGGCGGCCGGGGTGAGGTTCACGGTTCCGGTGGTGGGACTGCTGGAGTAACGGCTGAAGCCGCCTGTGGCACCGACCATGGCGGCGGGGCGAGGTGAGCCGGACCCTACGGATCGTCCCCGTTGGGTCTTGTTACGGTTGACACTAAACAGACGCTTGGATGAGCGCCTGGCGTTGGCTCTCGAGCAGCAAACCCAGGCCTGACTCGGCCAGATCCAGCAGCCCATCGAGTTGCGTGCGGCTGAAGGGCGCCCCCTCTGCGGTGCCCTGAATCTCCAGCAGCCGGCGCTCGCCGTCCATCACCACGTTCAGATCCACCTCCGCCCGGCTGTCTTCGCTGTAGTCGAGATCCAGCAGGGCCTGGCCCCCCACCAGCCCCACGGACACCGCCGCCACCTGCTGCCGCAGGGGCGAGCGGCTGATCACATCACGGCGCTCAAGCCGCTGCACTCCCAGCGCCAGGGCTGTCCAGGCCCCGGTGATCGCGGCGGTGCGGGTGCCGGCATCGGCCTGGAGCACATCGCAGTCGATCTGCAGGCTGCGCTCCCCGAGGGCCTCCAGATCGAGGCAGGCCCGCAGGCTGCGGGCGATCAGCCGCTGGATCTCCTGCGTGCGCCCCGACAGCTTGAGCAGTTCCCGCGGTTGGCGGCTGGGGGTGCTGGCCGGCAGCAGGCGGTAGTCGGCGCTGAGCCAGCCCTTGCCGGAACCCTGGCGCCATTTCGGCACCCCCTCCTCCAGGCACACGCTGCAGATCACCGCTGTGCGGCCGGTGTGCACGGTCACCGAGCTCAGAGCAAAGCCCATCGGATCCCAGTCGAAGCGCGTGGGCCGCAGGTCGTGCGCCCCCCGGCCGTCGGCCCGCTGGCTGGAGGCAACTGGCGGCATCGAGCGGCCCTGCTGAACGAGTCCTGATGGTACGGGTGTTTGCACTACGGGTAGTGGCTGCTGCTTGCCCAGCGGCGCCACACCGCTACATTCAGGTTTGCAGCGGATGGCGGCCCCGGATGACGGCAAGCATGGCGGCGACAGCCAAGCACCAGCCCCGGCCCGGCGGCGCCGTGCTGCGTCCGCTCCCGGCGGCGCTGCCCCGCAGCCCCCGGCTGACGGCGCAGCCGGAAGGTCTGCTGCAGGTGCATACGGCCCCCTTCCGCGGCAGTTTCAGCGGTGTGTTCAGCCAGGCCCTGCGCAGCGCTGGTCTTGGCAGTCGGGTGCTGATCAGCCAGTTCCTCAAGGGTGGTGTGGATCAGGGGGTGGACCGCAGCGTGTGGCTGTGCGGTCGCCTGCAGTGGCTGCGGCCGGCGGTGGCGGCCTGTCTGGCCGAGCCGGTGCTGCCCGCGGATCGCGAGGCGGTGCAGGAGGTGTGGGCGTACACCCGCGAGCAGCTGTTGGCGGGGGGGCTGGATCTGCTGGTGCTCGACGAGCTCGGCTTGGCGGTGGAGTTGGGCTACCTGAGTGCCAGCGACGTCACCGCCGCGCTGGAGCAGCGCCCGTCCCACCTGGATGTGATCCTGACCGGACCGTCCATGCCGGCTGCGCTGCTGGCGATGGCGGATCAGGTCACCCAGCTGCGCCGAGGTCTCTGAATGCTCAAGAACGACCGCTGGATCAAGGAGCAGGCCACGGGCGGCATGCTGGCCCCGTTCCAGCCGGAGCTGGTGCGTCATCTGGATCCCGCCAGCGCCGAGCGTCCGGTGTTGAGCTTCGGTTGCTCCTCCTACGGCTACGACCTGCGGTTGTCGGCCAAGGAATTCATGATTTTCCGCCATGTGCCGGGCACGGTGATGAATCCCAAGCGGTTCAACCCGGCCAACCTGGAGCCGGCGCCCCTGCATGAGGATGCAGACGGCGCCTACTTCATCCTGCCGGCCCACTCCTACGGCCTCGGTGTGGCCCTGGAGCACATGCGTGTGCCGCCCAACATCACGGTGATCTGCCTGGGCAAGAGCACCTATGCCCGTCTGGGCATCATCGTGAACACCACCCCGGCCGAGGCCAGCTGGGAGGGGCATCTCACCTTGGAATTCAGCAATTCCTCCGGTGCCGACTGCCGCATCTACGCCAACGAGGGCATCTGCCAGCTGCTGTTCTTCGAAGGCGATCCCTGCGACACCACCTACAAGGACCGCGCCGGCAAGTATCAGCACCAACCCGAGCGCGTCACCCTGGCCCGGGTCTGATCCGGGTCTGATCCGGGTCTGATTCATGATCCGGGCCTGATCCCTTCCCCGGGCCTGAATCGGGAGCCTGCCTCAGGGCGCCAGCCGGGCCTTGTGCAGCCGGGTTTTTTCGTACCAGGCGGCGATCTCCGGGGCCCAGCTCACCAGGTGCGGCCACATCAGATCGCAGAGCACGCGGATCTCCTCCTGGGCATCGAGCTTGGCGCGCAGATCCATGAAATGCAGGAAGGCGCGCAGTGAGAAGCTCACCACAAAGTGCTGGCGATAGTCGAAGGGCAGGATGCCGCGGGCATGTTCCTCCGCGAAGCCGGCGGCGAGCATGTCGCGGTAGCGGGCGGCGGCGCGGCGGCAGAGCTCCAGATCTTCGGCCCGCTGCTCGGGGGTGTAGGCGTATTTCTTGCCTTGGCGGTCGCTGTACTGACCCACCGGCCGTAGATAGAACACCTCTTCGAGATCGAGGTCGCCGGCAGCGGCCCGGCAGATGCGATCGCCCGTGTAGCGCATCGACTGCACGTCGAAGCTCACGCCCACGCGGTGGGTGCGGGCCTGCTGCATCACCGAGTGGGGAAACCAGCCCACGTTCAGCACGATCTGGGCGTGCTCGAGCGGACCGTAGTGGCCGCGTTCCCCCGCCAGCAGGCGCTTCACGCAGATCTCTCCGGCACGGGTTTCGTCCGGCCATTCGGCTCGGTCGGCGACCACGAACCCTTCGCTGTAGTCCTGATGCATCGCGGCGTAGATGCACTGCTGGGGATTCGGTGTGGCGGCGATCAGCTCGACCCGGAAGCGGTTCATGGCGATCCGGCGGCCAGCCGGGTGCGGATCGCTGCAGGCTAGGTGGGTTGGCGTTGGCTGTTCTGCGTGGCGCCGGCTTGGTGCCACGGCTGGTCAGCCGTGGCTGCGGGGTCCGGCCATGGCGGTTGGGGCTGGCGCCGTGGCTGCGCCCAGGCTGCTCAGGGTGCCCACACCGGGCAGATCGGGTAGGGGGGTCTGGGCGATCAGGGCGCTGCTCAGGGCCTCCAGCTCCGGGGCACTGCGGGCCCCGAGGGAGCGGCCGATGGCGGCGCCTGCGGCGTTGAAC
>JBJTHL010000046.1:0-11374 GCA_046094445.1 Vulcanococcus sp. | reverse complement strand
CCCCGACCGGATCGCCGGGCAAATCTTTGGTGGCAGCAGCTATGCCCCACGGGAGTCGCAAACGATCGAAAGCAACACCCAGGCACGCCGCGCACGCACATTCACTTACCAGGGAAAGACCGTTGAGATGTGGCAACACCTCAAGATCGGCGCCAAGGATTCAGAAAGCAGGACATTACGGATCCACTTCTGCTGGGATGAGGAACTCGGCCAGGTCGTGATCGGCCACTGCGGCAAGCACCTCTTCAATCCCAACCACTGATGCGGTCCTGCACCATGCTTTAGGCCATGCCCGCCAAGCGCACCCTCAACGCCAAGAACCTGCAGGCGCTCGGTGTGGTGGCGCTGGCGGAGTTGTTGATTGAGGTGAGCGCGGGCAATGCGGTGATCCAGCGGCGGCTCCGCTTGGCTCTGGCTGCGGCCGGTGGGGCCGAGGATGCAGCCCAGGAGGTGCGCAAACGGCTGGCGGCGATCGCCCGTTCCACCACCTTCATCGATTCCGCCAAGCGCAAGGCGCTGCTGGCGGATCTGGAGGCACAGCAACAGGCAATCAGCGGGCCGATCGCCACGGCCGATCCCGCCCTGGCCCTGGAGCTGCAGGTGAGGCTGCTGGAGCTCGCCGACGGCGTGCTCGACCGTTGTTCGGATTCCACCGGTGCGGTGCTGGGGTTGTTCCAGCGGGGCGTAGAGGCCCTGGCGACGCTGGCCGCCGCCGCCGCCAGCAGCTCCGCGACCCTGGTGGAGCAGGCCTGCGAGCTCTTACAGGAGAACGGCTACGGGCAGTTCGATGGGCTGATCCCGGCCCTGACACCGCTGCTGGGCCAGGCTGGGCTGCTGCAACTGGAAGAGGCCTTGCTGGATCGCGGTGCCGTGGATCGCGACGCCATGGAGCAGCTCACCCTGGGGCGCGCTGATCTGGATGCCTACCTGGCGCTGTTCCAGCCCTCGGAACTCAGCTGGCCCGGCACCGCGGCAGAGGTGGCCGGCCAGTTGCTGGCGGGCGGCCGAGCCGAACAGGCACTGCTGGTGCTGGAGCAGGCCGCCGCAGCGACCCGGATCATGCCGGCCGGCGACTGGCACACCACACGGCTCGCGGCGCTGGAGGCCCTCGGCCGGAGCGAGGAGGCACAGCAGCATCGCTGGCAGCTGTTCAGCGAGTCCCTCTCCATACCGCTGCTGAAGGACTACCTGCAACGGCTCGACGATTTTGCAGATGTGGAGGCGGAGGAGCGGGCCTTTGCGCTGGCGGAACACCATCCGCTGCCCCTGGCGGCGCTGGAGTTTCTGGTGTTCTGGCCCAGCCTGCCGCGGGCGGCCCGCCATGTGATCGACCACTGGCAGGACTGGGATGGCGACGCCTACGAGATCTATGAACCCGCGGCCGAGCGCCTCAGCGGCGACCACCCCCTGGCGGCAAGCCTGCTTTTGCGCGCGATGGTGGTGTTCGCCCTGTCAATGGGACGCGCCAAGCGCTACCGCTACGCAGCAGACCACCTCCGCCAGTGCGAGCGGCTTGAGGCCCGCATCGACGACTGGCAGGGGATCGAGAGTCACACCAGCTTTGCGGGGCGCCTGCGGGAGGCGTTCGGCAGCCGCTGGAGCTTCTGGCAGCTGCTGGAGCGCTGAAAACAGCGCTCCCTGAGGATCACCAGCGCGGGCGGGAGCCGCCACCGGAGGCATTGCCACGGGGTTCAGCTTGGTTGACGCGGATGTTGCGGCCCATCCACTCCACGTCCTGAAGGTCGTTGATGGCCTTGGTTTCGTCGCCGGCGTTGGCCATCTCCACGAACGCAAAGCCACGCTTGCGGCCGGTTTCGCGATCCAGGGGCAGGGAGCACTTGCGAACTTCGCCGTACTCGGCGAAGAGCTGCTGGAGGTCCTCCACTTCGGCATCGAAGGAGAGGTTACCCACGTAGATGGTCATGAAAAAAGACGTGATATGAAGCGGATTCGTCGAGTCTCTGAAGAAAGTCGCTAGCCGAAGGGAGAAAGCCTGTGGAGCTCACTGCGCTGGGGAGAAACCCGCTGAAGAGTGATCGCTGAACCACCTCAACCCTAGAGCACGGCATCAGCCAACCAACAGGCAGACGCCCGAAGGATGCACGCCAGCGCCGCAACAGCCGCATTCCGTGGCAGGGCCGGGCGCCGCAGAGGCTGTGCCGATCGGCCAGGCTGGATCACGCGAAAACCAACGAGGCATCCATGCGTGGTGGGCGACGGATCCAGACCCTGCTGAGCGCCCTGGCGGCGGTGGTGGTGGTGCTGGCGGGGGTGACGCCGGCCTGGGCAGCATTTGCGCTGCCGCCACTGCCCTACGCGCCCGATGCGCTGGAGCCAGCGATCGATGCCACCACCATGCGCCTGCACCACGACCGCCATCACGCCGGCTACGTGGCCAACCTCAACGGCCAGATCCAGGCCCATCCGGAGCTGGAGCAACTCAGCCTGGAGGCCCTGCAGGGCCAGATCTCCCGTTTCCCGGCGGCGGTGCGCAACAACGGCGGCGGCCACTGGAACCACAGCCAGTTCTGGGCGGTGATGGCCCCAGCCGGGCAGGGGGGGGAACCCTCCGGCGAGCTGAGGGCCGCGATCGAGGCCAACTTTGGAACCCTGGCGGCCCTGCAGGACCAGTTCAATCAGGCGGCGGCGGGGCGGTTCGGCTCCGGCTGGGCCTGGCTGATTCGCAGGCCGGACGGCCAGCTGGCCATCACCAGCACAGCCAATCAGGACAACCCGCTGATGGATCTGCCCGGCGTGGAGCGCGGCACACCGTTGCTGGGACTCGACGTCTGGGAACACGCCTATTACCTGCAGTACCAGAACCGTCGCCCGGATTACATCGCCGCCTGGTGGGAGTTGGTGAACTGGAACGAAGTCAACCGCCGCTTCGCAGCCAGCGCCTGAGCTGCGGGTGCCCATCGTGCTGCCGACCGTTCTGCGCCCCCTCACCCTCAGCACGCTGCTGCTGATGGCTCCGGCTGCGGCCATGGCCACGCCCGTGCTGCGGGTGGGCCTCGCCGATGGCTCCCAACCCTGCAGCTATCGCCAGCAGGGCAGTTGGGGCGGCATGGCCGTGGAGCTGTGGCAGCGCATCGCCGACCAGGAACAGCTGCCCTACGTGCTGGTGCCGCAGCAGAACACCGCCCAGCTGCTCAGCGCGACCCGCCAGGGCGTGGTGGATGTGGCGATCGGATGCATCACCGTTTCGCCGGAACGGCTGCACAACAACCGCTTCACCTTGCCCTTTCAGGAGACGGGGCTGGGTGTGATGACACGGCGCTCCCGGCTGGATCTGGGCATGGCGCTGCTGCAGGCCTTGCTGGCGCCGGATCTGATCCGTCTGCTGCTGGCCTACCTCGCTGTGATCGCGGTGCTGAGCCTGGCGGTGTGGCAGGTGGAGCGCAGCGGCAGCCGGCCGGCAGGATGGGAGGTGGGGCGTCGCCGGGGGTTTGCGCTGATCTTCCAGGTGCTGGCCACCGGCCCCGGCACCAACACGGTGGTGAGCACCGCCCGCGGTCATTCGCTCGTCTTCCTGGCTTACCTGGTGCGGATCGTGAGCGCCTCATTGCTGGTGAGTTACGTCACGATCAACGTGGTGCGCGTCAGCCAGGACACAGCCGATCGCTCCCTGCGCAGCCTCCGGGATCTGGCGGGTGATCGGGTGGCGGTGCGGCGGGGCAGCGTCAGCGATGAACGGCTGCAGGCCCTGAACAGCGCGGGGCTGCGTCCGCAGATCCAGCTACAGGAACTCGAGAGCATCCCGCATGCGGAAAGCCTGCTGCGGGACAAGCGGGTGGATGCCGTGGTGGCCGACGAGCTTCAGCTCGACTTCCTGCTGCACCAGCTGAACAGCAAGCGCTACGGCCTCGCCCTGCGGGATCTTCAGCCCCAGTCGCAGGCCTTTGCTCTGGCACCAGGGCTGAGCGAGGCCATCGCCCACCGGCTCAACGGGGCACTGGGCCGCCTCAAGCGCGATGGGGTGGTGAGCCAACTCCGCCGTGAGGCGATCCAGGGCTCCCATCGTCAGGAGGAACAGCTGTAGTGCGACACGCCGCCAGCGTTGAAGAACTCCTTGGGCTTCAACCGGTCGTACGTCGCCGCCTGTTGCGGCGGCAGGTCGTCGTAGGGGTGTTGGAACACCGCCTGCAACGCCTGAATCGCGTGCGTGTCCCCCTGGGACGCCTGCTGGTAGGCCGGGGCGATCAACCACTCACGCCAGGTGATGGCCGGGTTCACCTGCTTCATGGCGGCAGCTATCTCGCCAGGATCGCCATGGCCGCTGATCTGGGCATTCCATCGCTGCAACCACCGCAGCCACTGGCGATCGAGCGCATCGGAAACGGGCTCATAGAAACTCGGCTGCAGCTGTGAGAGCTGCTCCGGCAGATCCGAGAGCCTGCGGAAGAAGATCGTGTAATCCAGGCTGGTGCGCAGCATCAGCTCCAGCAACTCGGCCACGAGCTCGGGGTCGGCGCTGGGCAGGCCCAGCTTGCGGGCCCACATCCCATCGAGCTCCTGGTGCATCGCCTCGGCAAAGCCCTCGCGAACCGCATCCAATCGCGTCAGAGCCTCCCTGTTGCCCTCGAGCAGGGGCCGCAGGGCGCTGCAGAACATCTGGTAATTGGCTTCAGCTGCTGCCGGTTGGTTGAAGAAGCAGAAGTGATCGCCGCCACCGGTCCAGGGCTGAAAGCGCGGATCAAACCGTTCACAGAATCCAAAGGGGCCGTAGTCGAGGGTGTTGCCACCGGCGGCGCAGTTGTCGCTGTTGAAGTTGCCCTGGCAGTAGCCCACGCGGATCCAATGGGCCACCAGCACGATCAGCCGGCTGCGGAACAGACGGGCCAGCTCCACCACCTGATCGCTGAAGGCCAGCCCGGGATCGATCTCCGCCTGGTAGTTGCGGCTGATCAGGTGGGCCACGATCAGGCGCAGTTCATCCAGCGCCCGTGGATGGGCCTGGCTGCGTGCGCGGCGGGCGAACAGCTCCAGCTGGCCCACCCGCAGGAACGACGGCGCCACACGGGTGCTGATCGCCGCCGGATTGTCGACGAGAACGTCGGGATCGAACGACTGGGAGTTCGGCGAATACCAGGGCCTGCGAACGGTTTCCGCTCGCGACATCACCAGCATCAGGGATCGTGAGGTGGGCACCCCAAGGGCGTGCATGAACTCCTGGGCCAGAAACTCGCGCACACTGGAACGCAATACGGCCCGGCCATCGGCACCGCGGCAGTACGGCGTGGGGCCCGACCCCTTGAGCTGCAGCTCCCAGCGCCTGCCCTCAAACACCCCCTCAAACACTGAAATGGCCCGGCCATCGCCATAGCCGTTACCAGTGCCGAAGGGGCACTGCTGGATGAACTCACTGCCATAGATCGACAACGCGTAGCCGGTAGCCCAGCCAAACGGGCGCATCGGCTCCTGTGCGCTGCTGAGATCGCCGGAGAACAGGCGCAGAAACCGGTCGTCGTGCGCCAGCCCTTCGCTCAGACCCAGCTCGCGGAACAGGGTGCTGCTGTGCGCCACATACTCCGGCACCGGCAGCGGTGTGGGTGTCACCGGCACGTAATGGCCGGAGAACACCTGCCGGGGCCGGTGATCGCAGCCATCGGCCGTGGCCTGGGGATCGGGCTGCAGCGCATCCAGCAGCGAGTAGTCAGCCCGCTGTGCAAAGTCCGCGAAGGTGGTAGTGGGCACTGAAGATCAGCTCGGATGTCCAGGGTGGTGAGGGCCTGGCAGGCATCATCCTGGCCAAGCGGGGATGGAATCTGGGCTCAGCGGGCCTGGGAACCCTGGCGAAACGTCCACGGTCTGGTGATGCCACCCTGCCGTTGCCACACCCCGTAACGATGACGGCTGGCGCGGTACTCGGCATCCCGATACTCCTGCCCGTTGCAGGCGCTCAGATAGCGGCGATAGGCAAAGGCCTGGCCGTCCTCCACCATCACCAGGTTGATGTTCAGCTCACCGATCACTTCAGCGACCAAACGGCCGAAGCGGTCGCTGGCCATCACGAGCAGCGTCACCTCGCTGCCGAGCGGCAGCCGAGCCTGCAGAGATCGGCGGGCCTGTTCGCCCCAGGGGCTCTGCGCCAGTTCAGGCGCATCGATGCAGGCCAACCGCACCGTGAGGTTGCGGCCGTTGTGGCGCACCCGCAGCGTGTCGCCATCGCCGATCGAGACCACCGTGGCCCGCAGGCTCTGGGCAGGGGCGGCAACGGGCGTGGCCACGGCCGCCCCCAGGATCAGCGCAGCCAGCAACGGGCGCCACGTCATCCGCTAAGCCTGCCCGGCGGTGGAAACCTCGACCAGCCTGCTCCAGCGAATCCCTAGCCTGGCCAGCCAATGCCCAGAATCGCTTGGATACCGCCAGCCTGCGCGCCCTGTTCACCAAACCCTACGGCGCCCCCGCCCCCACGGAGGCGCAGTGGCGTGCCCTCTATGCCGACGATGTGCACTTCCAGGACCCCACCCAGGACCGGCAGGGAATCGCCGCCTATCTGGCCGCCCAGGAGGGGTTGATCCAACGCTGCGATGACACGGTGCTCAGCACCGGTGCCATCGCTGTGGACGGCGATGTCGCCTTTGTGGAGTGGGAGATGGGGCTGAAGATCAAAGGCATCGAGTTCATCTATCCGGGCACCACTCGGCTGCGCTTCAACACCGAGGGCAAGATCATCGACCACCGCGACTACTTCGATTTCGTCGGACCCACCTTCTCCCCCGTGCCCGTCGTTGGCAGCATCGTGCGTTGGCTCTACAAGCGCTTCGTGGCCTGAGTGAGCAACCGGGCGGTTGGCACGCCAATGCGGTTGGGTCTGCCCTACCGCAGTGGGGCAGACCGAATCATGGGGTACGGCTCTCCTGATCCCGAAGGCCAACCACCACGGCGACAGTGATGGCACCGGGGGCGAACAACGACCCCGCCACCCAGCCTTCGCCATCCCATCATGCGAACCCTGCACTCCTCTTCGCCTTTCGATCTGTTCGATCGCCTGGAGCAACAACTCAGCCAGCAGTTGCACACAGCCGAGCGAGTCCCCGCCGCCGAGGTGCATGAAACCGCCGACGGCTACGTGGTGCTTCTGGAGCTCCCCGGAGTGGACAAAACGGCGATCGACGTGAAGGCCACCGATCGCACCCTGGTGATCAGCGCCGAGCGCCGCAACCCCCGTGCCGAAGCCGGCGAGAGCGACACCAGAACAGCGCTGCTGAGCGAATTCCGTTACGGCACCTGGAGCCGCAGCTTCCGCTTCCCGCAGCCGATCGATCGCGACCAGCTGCAGGCCAGCTACCGCGACGGCCTGCTCAGCGTGAAGGCAGCGAAGGCCAACAGCGTCACCAGCGTGACCGTGCAGGTGGACAGCTGAGGGCTGAACCCCTCACACCGGATCTCGCCACGGGCACAACCGCCCTGGCCGAAGCCGGGGGCATGCGCCGTGCCGGCACCATTGACGTACAGCGGGATGCGAGCTAGTACAGGTGTACTTTCCAAGTGACCCCATGGTCGTCTCCTCTCCCTACGCCGTGTTCCGCGCCAACGACCTCGGCTGGTCCACCGCAACGGGGCCCGCCAGGCCAGTGCATCGCAGAACCGAGCCGCTGCCTGGGTCCGCCGCCGCTCAACGGGTGCCAGAACCCACCAGCTGGGCCACGCTGATTCAGGGAGATCTGTTTGATCTGAACCATCTCAGCTGATGCCCTGCGGCACCGTGCTGCTCGGGACATCCACCGCGACAGAGCAGCAAACGGCGGCCGTCTGCCTCAGCATGGCGGAACCCTCCATCCAGCCAAGCCATGGCCGTGGTTGAGCAGCTGATCGAGCGGTACCAGCTCCACCCCCATCCCGAAGGGGGCTGGTATCGGGAGGTGCATCGGAGCACGCTGCAGGTCCGCCGCAGCGATGGCCAGGCCCGTTCAGCATTCACACAGATCCTGTTCCTGCTGCAGGCGCCGGCGGTGAGCCGCTGGCATCGGGTGAGTCAGGCCGACGAGACCTGGCTCTTCATCGGCGGCGAGCCCCTGGAGCTGCAGTGCCTGCCGGCCCGCGGAGGCACCCCAACCATCACCCGCCTGGGCTTCAACCTGAGCGATCCAGGGCTGACCCCGTTGGCGGTGGTCCCGGCCGAATGCTGGCAAGCGGCACGCTGCCTGGGGGCCTGGAGCCTGGTGAGTTGTGCGGTGGGTCCTGGATTCAGCTTCAGCGATTTCAGCCTGCTGGCCGATCAACCGCTCAGCAGGCACCCAAGCGGAGCCAGTCAGGAGCTGCTCTGATCTGGATAAGCCTTACCAGCAGGTGGTCTGGTACGAGGTCAACCGGTCAGCTGCGTTGCTGTCCGACTGCGGCAGCGGACAGGCGGCCATCCCCTCTGCGGTGGGCTGCGAATAGTGGCAGCAAGCACAACCTCCCAGCGGTTGCACCGCAGCGTGCGGAACAACACCCGGAACAACACCGTGCGGCTGCACTGGATTGGGCACTGGTCCCATGACCGTCTCCCAGATTGAGGTCAGCGTATGCAGACGCAGAGCCCTGTCCCAGTAGCAACAACTACGGAATGATGTGTTTTTGTGTGAAGCGCTACAGCAGGCTGTTGGCCATCGTCAATGCAGGGGCGATAGGGCCTTGCAGCTGCTGTTGTCGAGCATGCAGACAACCGCCTGGTCTTCTTGGTTCACGATGCGATAGGTGCGGCCATCAGAGCAGCTGCGGGTCTGCGCCTCGAGGCAAGCCCAGTATTCCAGGCGGAACGTGCCCTGCGATCGCCACCCATCGGAGTGGAGCGCCTGAATCAGAAACATGGTTCAACATCAACGGATCGATCCCGACTCAAGCGCAGATCGCCATCGGCACCAGCAAACTGCCGCTTGATTTCGGGATCACAGCAGGTGAAGCCATTCTGGAGAATCAAGAACTGAACGCTGTTCGTAGCAACCGCTGCATCGGCAGGGTGGAGGCCAGCGCGTTAGCTGAGGGAACGACGGACAGCCCCCATGCCAACCCCTGCTCGCCTCCAGGCCATCCAGACCATCCTGCAGCGGCCTGCTGTGGCGGTGGAATGCCCCAGCAAGCTGGAGGATCTCTGGGCCTGCAACGTCTTCAGCCTGAACACCATGAAATCGGCCCTGCCCAAGGCCGTGTTCAAGTCGATCCAGCGGTCGATCCGGGAGGGGAGCAAGCTCGACAGCTCCGTTGCCGATGTCGTGGCCCAGGCGATGAAGGACTGGGCGACCAGCCGAGGCGCCCTGTACTACGCCCACGTCTTTTACCCGCTCACCAACCTCACCGCCGAGAAGCATGACGGCTTCATCGCCCCCCAGAGCGACGGCAAAGCCATCACCGAATTCACCGGCAAGTTGCTGGTCCAGGGAGAGCCGGATGGCTCCTCCTTCCCCAACGGCGGCCTGCGGACCACCTTCGAGGCGCGCGGCTACACCGCCTGGGATGTCACCAGCCCCGCTTGGTTAATGGAAACGCCCAATGGCGTTACCCTCTGCATCCCCACCGTGTTCGTGAGCTGGACCGGTGAAGCGCTCGACAAGAAAACGCCTCTGCTGCGCTCCAACGCGGCCATGAACAGCCAGGCCCAGCGCCTGCTGCGGCTGCTGGGTGAAACCGACATCGCCCCGCTGAACAGCAGCTGTGGAGCCGAGCAGGAGTACTTCCTGATCGACCAGGCCTTCACGGCCCTCCGCCCCGACCTGCAACTCGCCGGCCGCACCCTCTTCGGTGCCCCTCCCGCCAAGGGACAGCAGTTTGACGACCACTACTTCGGTGCGATTCCGGAGCGTGTTCAGGTGTTCATGCAGGACGTGGAAACCCAGCTCTACAGGCTCGGCATCCCCGCCAAGACACGCCACAACGAAGTGGCCCCGGGACAGTTCGAAATCGCGCCGTTCTTTGAAGCGGCCAACGTGGCCACCGATCACCAGCAGCTCACGATGACCGTGCTCAAGGCCACGGCCAAAAAGCATGGCTTCACCTGCCTGCTGCACGAAAAGCCCTTCGCCGGTGTGAACGGCAGCGGCAAGCATGTGAACTGGTCGATCGGCAACAGCACCCAGGGCAACCTGCTGGATCCAGGCAAGACACCACACAAGAACATGCGCTTCCTGCTGTTCTGTGCAGCTGTGATCCGCGGGGTGCATACCTTCGGCCCCCTGATGCGGGCGGCGATCGCCACCGCCAGCAACGACCATCGCCTCGGTGCCCATGAAGCCCCCCCGGCGATCATCTCGGTGTACCTCGGCAGTCAGCTGGAGGATGTGTTCAATCAGATTCGCAGCGGCCAGCTGGAGGGATCTGCAGAGGCGGCACTGATGTCGCTCGGGGTGGACACCCTGCCCGACCTCAACCGTGACCCGGGCGATCGCAACCGCACCTCGCCATTTGCCTTCACCGGCAACCGCTTTGAATTCCGCGCCGTCGGTTCAGGCCAATCGGTGGCGGGCCCGCTGGTGGTGCTGAACACGATCCTGGCCGATTCGCTGCAATGGCTCACCGACCAGCTGGAGGATCAGCTCGCCAGCGGCTCCTCCTTGGAGGAGGCCGCCATCGCCGTGCTGCGTCGCACCATGAACGACCACGGAGCCGTGGTCTTCGGCGGCGACGGCTATTCGAGCGCCTGGCACCGCACCGCGGTGGAAGAGCGGGGGCTCGAGAACCTGCGAACCAGCGCCGATGCCCTGCCGGTGCTGCAACGGCCAGAGATCCGGGCCTTGTTCGAGCGGCAGGGTGTCCTGAGCCCGGTGGAACTGGAAAGCCGCTTCGAGGTGTACAGCGAGCAATACGTGTTGGCGATCGAGGTGGAAGCCAAGTTGGTGCTGCGCATCGCCCGCACCCAGGTCTACCCAGCCGTGATGAGCTACCTCAGCGCCTTGGCCCGTTCTCTCCGGGATCAGGAGGCGATCGGCCTGCACCCCGACCGCTCCCTGGCCGCCACCCTGGCCAGCCACAGCCAGAAGCTGCTCAGCCAGTGCACCAACCTGGAGCAGGCCCTCAGCCATCCCCCCCACGACAGCCATGTGCGCCACTGCGCCGACACCCTGTTGCCGCTGATGGAGGAGATCCGCAGCACCGTGGATGCCCTGGAAACCCTGATCGACGATGCCGACTGGCCCCTGCCCACCTACCAGGAAATGCTGTTCATGCGCTGATCTCGGCGCGGCTGATCAGGCAACAAAAAAGCCCCTGCCGTAGCAGGGGCTCCAGTGTCGATCCTGAGAATCGATCAGCCGATCGCAGGTGCGGTCAGGGCCACAGGGGTGGCCTGAGCAGCAGCCAGGTCCAGCGGGAAGTTGTGAGCGTTGCGCTCGTGCATCACTTCCATGCCCAGACCAGCGCGGTTCAGAACGTCAGCCCAGGTGTTCAGCACACG
>JBJTHL010000045.1:0-3316 GCA_046094445.1 Vulcanococcus sp. | reverse complement strand
CCACCGCGGGCAGCAGCGTGATCAGGCTCAGCCAGGGAAAGCTTCCGGCGGGAAGCAGAGCAGCATCCATGGCGAGGCAGATCGGCAGAATGGCTGGACAACGCAGCTGGCGCGGGCTGCTTGCCAACCAAGGCGTTGCTCAGTCTAGCAGTGAGACGATTACGAATTGGGTATTTCTACTCAGCGCGCCGGCTGCACGGCTGATCGGTGGTCAAGGACTCAGATGCTGCCAGCGGCTGCCCGTCTGCTGCGGTTTGAGCACCTCGGCGCGCGAGGCCACGCCCTCGGCTTCCCAGCTGCGCACCATCGCCCGGCTCACGGCTTCGGCCTGGTCGCGGGGGGAGAGGGCCAGGATGCTGGGGCCGGCACCGCTGATCACGCAGCCCCAGGCCCCGGCCTCCAACGCTGCGGCGCGCACCTGGCGTCCCCCCTGGATCAGCCCCCAGCGGTAGGGCTCATGGATCCGGTCGTGCATGCCGTCGGCGATCAGATCGCCATTGCCGGTGCGGAGCCCCTGCAGCAGCAGGGTGAGGGAGCCGAGGTTCGTGACGGCATCGGCGATGGCGATGGCCTTGGGCATCACCCGTCGGGCTTCGCTGGTGGAGAGACGGATCGCGGGGATCGCCACCACCGGGACCACCTCCGCCGACCATTCGCAACGCACCACCCGCCAGCGGTGGGAGGCCGCCTTGGCGGTCATGCACAGGCCGCCCAGCAGCGAGGGCACCACGTTGTCGGGGTGGCCTTCGATATCGATGGCCAGTTCCAGCAACTTCTCCCGGCTCAGGGGTTCACCGATCAGGGCATTGGCGCCCATCAGACCGGCCACGATGGCCGTGGCGCTGCTGCCCAGGCCACGGGCCGGCGGCACCGCCAGCCGCACGCGCGCCTCAACGGCAATCGGCTGTTCTCCCGCTTCCTTCCACACCCGCTGGGCGGCGCGGTACACGAGGTTGTCGGGCCCGCCACGCAGATGGGAGCCCTCACTGCCTTCGATCACCAGCTCGAAGCGCTCGCCATCGCCTTCGATGCAGCGCATCTCGAAGCGGTTGTTGAGGTCGAGGGCGGCGCCGAGGCAATCGAAGCCGGGGCCCAGGTTGGCGGTGGTGGCGGGCACATCCACCACCACCCCCTGGCCGATGCGCGGGCGCGCCATGGGGTTGGTTCTGCTGGGGCCAGTGTCCCACTCAGCCTCTCAACATCCGGGCCCGACAGGCTGCGCTGAACAGGCCGGCTTCGGGATCCACCAGGGCCCGCAGCGGGATCTGCTCCAGCACCCCACTCAGCCGGCCCTTGGCCTGGAAGGCCTGCAGGAACGCCGGCGAGCGCAGTTCGTTGAGCAGTTTTCCCGCCGTGCCGCCTCCCACCCACAGTCCGCCAAGGCAGAGGCTCTGGAGCGCCAGATCGCCTGCCGCGCTGCCGTAGGCCCCGAGCCAGAGATCGAGGGCTGCGCGGGCCAGGGGGTCGCCGGCGGCGGCGGCCGCCGCTGTTGCGGCGGGCAGGTCGTCGCCGTTGTGCTGCGTGAGGGGGTGGTCGCGGCCATCGGGGTGCACCGCCAGCTGCCAGCGCATCACCTCCCCCAGGCCCGTACCGCTCACCACCCGCTCGATCGAGAGACGCTCCAGCCCCAGCTCTGCCATCAGCCAGCCCTTGAGCTGCCATTCGCGATCCGTGCGCGGCGCGAATTCCGCGTGGGAGGCCTCGCTAGCCACCGCCACCAGGCCTGCCGGCGTGGCAACACCGATCGCCACCCCCAGGCCGGTGCCGGCGCCGAGGATGGCCACCGGGGCCTGGGGATCAGCGGTCGGCAGCGGCCGCAGCGGTTCCTGCTGCTGCGCCTGGAGGTGCGGTAGCCCGTAGATCAGCACGGCGAAGTCGTTCACCAGCTCCACCTGCTCCAGGCCGCAGGCCGCCGCCAGCGGGCCCTCCTCCAGCAACCAGGGCAGGTTGGTGAGCTGGCAACGGCCGCCGCGCACCGGTCCCGCCACGGCAAAGCAGGCATGGGCCGGGCGGGCCTCCCCCTCCCCCTGGGCCAGGAAGTGGTTCACGAGCGCGGAGAAGTCGTGCCAGTCGGCCGACAGGAAGCGCTCACACCGGCCCTGAATGAGCTGGCCCTGCTCCAGCTGGTAGAGGGCGAGCAGGGTTTTGGTACCGCCGATGTCACCGGCGAGCAGGTTGGTCATGGCCGCGGAACCGCAAGGGCGCGCCTGGGCGCCCGGGGATGCAACCGTCATCCTGGATCAGCCGTCTTGCCGCTGGAGGCGACGATCAGCCCGCGAGCTCCAGGCCTGCGGCCCGGCTGTGGTTGGCGCCGGTGGCCGCTGCCAGCACGGTGACGAGGGCCACGCTGCCGAGGTCGCCGTCGCGGCGGCTGCGCAGGCTGAGTTCGCCGCTGTCGGCTTCCTTCGCGCCGATCACGGCCAGCACCGGGATCTTCATCTGTTCGCCGTTGCGGATCAGCTTGCCGAGACGATCGCCGGACGCATCCACCGTGGCGCGCACGCCGGCGGCCTTGAGCTGTGCCAGGACGTCTGCCGCGTAGGGGCGCACCTCATCGGTGACCGGCAGCAGGCGGATCTGCTCGGGGGCCAGCCAGAAGGGGAAATCGCCGGCGTAGTTCTCGGTCATGATCCCGAAGAATCGTTCCAGCGAGCCGAAGATGGCGCGGTGGATCATGATCGGCCGCTGCCTGGAGCCATCGGCGGCGACGTACTCCAGATCAAACCGTTCGGGCAGGTTGAAATCCAGTTGGATCGTGGAGCACTGCCACATCCGGCCGATGGCGTCTTCGATCTTCAGATCGATCTTGGGGCCGTAGAAGGCGCCGCCGCCCTCATCGATCTTGTAGGCCCAGCCCTTGCGATCCAGGGCTTCGATCAGGCCCTGGGTGGCCAGCTCCCACACGGCGTCGTCGCCGATCGATTTCTCCGGCCGGGTGGAAAGGTTGATCTCGTAGCTACGGAAATCGAAGGTGGAGAGAATCTGCTCGGTGAGATCGAGGATCGCCAGGATCTCGTCGCTGATCTGCTCCGGCAGGCAGAACACGTGGGCATCGTCTTGTGTGAAGCCGCGCACCCGCATCAGGCCGTGCATCACGCCGGGCCGCTCGTAGCGATACACGGTGCCCAGCTCCGCCCAGCGGATCGGCAGCTCCCGGTAGCTGCGCAGGGTGCTGGCGTAGGTGAGAACGTGGAACGGGCAGTTCATCGGCTTGAGCTGGTATTCCCGCTCATCCACCTGCATCGGGCCGAACATGCTTTCGGCGTAGAAGTCGAGGTGGCCGGACGTTTTCCACAGGCTGATGTCGGCCACATGC
>JBJTHL010000044.1:0-6155 GCA_046094445.1 Vulcanococcus sp. | reverse complement strand
CGGGATCACCACCGCGTTGTCCTCGAAGCGCGTCAGCGCCTGGGGGTCATGCAGCAACACGTTCGTGTCGAGAACGAAGGTCTTGCGCATGGCCCAGGCCGGCGATGGCGTTGCTGAAACCGTAGGCGGCTTTTCCAGAGGTGCGACCTACGCTCCCGCAGAACGCAATCTCACGGCCTTGCCCCCCCTGCTCGCTGTTCTGCTGATCACGGCCCTGATCTTCGGGCTGTCGCTGCTGTGACTGGAGGCGCGCCACCGCCTGCGGCCGGCCTCACCGCTGCAGCTGAGCAGCGCCGACTGGCGGGTGCAGCGCGACGGCGACCGGCGCGTGCTGGTGCAGGGAACGCTCACCATCCGCAATCCCCATGCGCGCATGGAGGTATTCGTGCCGGAGCTGCGGTTGCTGCCCACCCTGCTCGGCCGCGGTGATCTCAACGGCCTCACCGTGCGCAGCAGCATCACCCCGCAGCACCCGGATGAGCAGGCCCGAGCCGATGGCTACTGGTTCGCCTACATCGTGAAGGGCCGCAAGAGCACCCAGGCCCGGGTGACCCTCAGCATCGAAGCCGGCGAAGGCGACGACCTGCGGGCCCTGCTCGACACCCTCTGGCTGGAGGTGCTCTGGATCAACTACGGCCCCTTCGGCCGGCTGGAGCGCCGCGATGGCGTGCTGATCCCTCTGCGCCGACCGGCTGCCGCCAGCCCCAGCAGTGCCCAGTGGCGCCAAGGGGATCGCTGCAGCGTGTTGCCGATCCGCACCCATCTGCTCGGGACCCTCGACGATCCCGCCGAGGTGCTCCGCCACTACACCGGCGCCGTGCTGCAACCCGGCGACGTGCTCACCATCGGCGAAACGCCCCTGGCCGTGATGCAGGGCCGCTACAACCATCCGGCAAACCTGCAGCCCAGCAGCCTCGCCCGCTTGCTCTGCCGGGTGTTCCACCCCACCAGCTCCCTGGCCACCGCCTGTGGGCTGCAGACCCTGATCGACGACGTGGGGCCGGCCCGGGTGCTCTGCGCCTGGCTGGTGGGCACCGCCCTGAAGCTGGTGGGGTCGAAGGGCTGGTTCTACCGGCTGGCGGGCGAGCAAGCTCGCCTGATCGACGACGTGACGGGCACCACACCGCCCTACGACCAGACCATCGTGCTCGGCCCGGCCGACAGCGCCGCCACCTGCCGTCGCCTGGCGGCCGAGCTGGGCGTGGCCGTGGCTGTGGTGGATGTGAACGACCTGGGGCGGGTGAAAGTGCTGGCCTCCAGCCCTGGCTGCGATGAAGCGCTGCTGGAGCGCGCCCTGCGCCCGAACCCCGCCGGCAACGCCAACGAACGCACCCCCCTGGTGCTGGTTCGCCCCTGAGCGGTGGGCGACCTACCATGGGCCTGGCCCCAGCCGGTGGCGGCCCCATGGAACCGAGCGTGTCGCCAGCCCGCCCACCAGCGCCTGCCCCCAGCCTGCAGGTGCAACCCCTGCGCGGCTGGCAGCTCCCGCTGCTGCAGGACCCCAGTTTTCTGGATCTGCTGCCCCAACTGCAGCGTTCCCTGGTGCTCCAGGGCCCCGAACGGCTGCTGCAGCGCATCGCCCCCAGGCCCCCCCTGGCCTCCAGTGTTCTGGTGGCCTACCGCAACCCCCAGGAACCACTGGGCCTGCTGGTGAGCGAGCGGCTCAACCGCAGCGGCAGCTGCTGGCAACTGCGGCATCTGCGCACCAGTGAACGCAGCCTCGGAGCCAGTGAGGCGGGCCGCCTGGCCGTGGAAGCCGCTCTGGTGCGCGAAGCCATCCAGCGCTGCCGCCATGCCGCCAGCTGGATCGCAACCCTCTCCAGCTGCAACGACGAGCGCCTGGCCGTGTTGCGCCAGCAGGGCTTCCAGCCCCTGCGCCGCCAGACCCTCTGGCGCTGGCAGCGCGAGCCGCAGGCCAGCGGCGTTCCGCCCCAGCGCGCCTATCCCCACGACCTGGAGCTGCTGGCCCTCAACCGGCGCACGGCCCAGGCCATGTGGCAGCTGGAGCAGGCAGCACTGCCCGCCCAGCTGCGCCAGCTGCTCGATCGCCGCGTGGACGATCTGCTCGATGAGAGCGATCAGCCCAGCCTGATGCTGTTCGACCCCAGTCGCCATCAGGCCGTGGCCGGTGCCCGACGCCTGCGCAGCGGCAGCCGCAACCTGCCGGAGCTGGAGCTCACGCTGCACCCGGGCTGGCAGCACTTGCTGGGGGAGCCTCTGCAGCTGCTGCTGGAGCAGAGCGCCGCCGGCTGCAATCAACTGCTCCTGCGCAGCGACCTGTTGGATCCCCAACGGGGACGCTGGCTGCAGAGCATCGGCCTGGCGCCCGAGGGGGAGGAGGTGCTGATGGCCCGCAGCGTGTGGCGCCGCCATGTCCCCCAACCCAGTCAGGAGATGGCGCGGCGCCTGGAGGCCGTGCTCGGGCAGCTGCAACCCCGCCAGGGGCCGGTGGCACCCACCCCGCTCCGACGCTGAATGGCGGCGCCCCAACCGCGCTCGGTGCTGGCCGTGGATGTGGGCCGACGCCGCATCGGCCTGGCGGGCTGTGATCCGCTGGGGCTCACGGTGACGCCGCTGCCACCCCTGAAACGCGGCCGCTTTCCGCTGGATCTACTCACGATCACCGCCCTGGTGCAACAGCGCCGGATCCAGGCCCTGGTGGTGGGCCTGCCGCTCGATGCCAGCCAGCAGCCCACCGAGCAGGCGGAACACTGCCGCCGTTACGGCGAACGGCTGGCCCGCAGCCTGATGTTGCCCCTGGCCCTGGTAAACGAGTACGCCAGCAGCTGGGCGGCCGCTGAACGCCATGGGCTGCACGGCGACCGCAGCGGTGCACTCGACAGCGCCGCTGCCGCCCTGCTGCTGGAGCAGGGGCTGGTGGAGGGCCCTGCGCCTGCGCCGGTCGCCGCGGCGACCCCGCCCTGTGGCCCCGGGTCCGACGCCCAGGCATCCTGAAAGCATTCGAATGCGTTCCATGAGCCCCGACGGCCCCAGCAGCAGCACCGGCGATGTCCCCACCGTGTTGGTGCGCGATGGCCAGGGGCGCCAACTGCTCTGCTTCCTCGAGCAGCTGATTCCCCTCGATGGCCGCGACTACGGCCTGCTGACCCCGGTGGACACCCCGGTGTGCCTGGTGCGCATCGCCGAGGACGACGACAGCGACGATGAGGTGATCGAGGAGCTCGACGGTGCCGAACCGATTCTCTCGGTGGCCGAAGTGGTGCTGCAGGAGCACGACCTCAGCCTGGTGCGTTCGGCGGTGACCCTCACCGTGAGCGGCGAGCTGGAGGAGCCGGATCCCGATGAGGTCGAGGAGGACCTCGAGGACGGTGACGACGACGAGACCGACCTCTACGAAATGCTGATCCAGTTCCGGGCCGAGGGGCAGGAATACGGCCTGTTCATTCCGCTGGATCCCTTCTTCGTGGTGGCCCGGCTGGAGAACGGCGAAGGCGTTCTGGTGGAAGGTGAGGAGTTCGAGCGGGTGCAACCCCGGATCGAGGCCGAGCTGGAGGAGCGGGAGCTGGCCGGCGAGTGATGCCCAGCCGTTCCCTGACGCAACTGCTTCAGCCCGACTGGGTGGCCCCCGGCACCCTGGTGGACCTGCCCCTCGACCAGCTGATCGAGCGACGGATCCGCGCCCTGGTGCTGGATGTGGACCGCACCCTGCTGCCGCGCCGCGGCCATCAGCTGCCGGATGCGGTGGAGAGCTGGCTGCGGCAGGCACAGCAGCGGATGCCGCTCCACCTGTTCAGCAACAACCCCTCCCGGCACCGCATCGGTGGCGTAGCCGCCCAACTGGGGGTGGGCTTCACCACCAGCGCCGGCAAACCGCGGCGCGGCCCCCTGCGCCAGGTGCTGGAGGAGCTGGACCTACCTCCTCAGGCGGTGGCGATCGTGGGGGATCGGGTGTTCACCGACGTGCTGGCCGGTAACCGCCTGGGGCTGTTCACGGTGCTGGTGAAACCGGTGGATCCCCAGGGGCAACCCTGCCGCCACGACCACTGGCAACGGCTGGAGGTGCAGCTCGCCCGCCTGGCGGGCGCCTCCATGGCCTGATCGGCGCGCGGTGATGGGAACACGACGGGTGATCAAGGTGGGCACCAGCCTGCTGCGGGGCAGTGGAGAGCGCGGCACCGAGCAGGTGATCGCCGATCTGGCCAGCAGCCTCTGCGGGCTGTGGCAACGGCAGGAGCCGGTGGTGCTGGTGACCAGCGGGGCGGTGGGGCTCGGCTGCAACGCGTTGGAGCTCGGCCAGCGCCCCAGCGAGGTGGAAGCGCTGCAGGCGGCCGCCGCCGTGGGCCAGGGCCGGCTGATGACGCTGTACGACCAGGCCTTCGCCCGCCACGGCCGCTGCGTGGCCCAGGTGCTGCTCACCCGCAGCGACCTGGCCTCCAGGCGCCGCTACCAGAACGCCTGCCGCACCCTGGAGCAGCTGCTGGAGTGGGGCGTGACGCCGGTGATCAACGAGAACGACACCCTGGCCACCGACGAACTGCGCTTCGGCGACAACGACACCCTGTCGGCACTGGTGGCCCAGGCGGTGGAGGCCGATGAGCTGGTGCTGCTCACCGACATCGACAGCCTTTACAGCGGCGATCCCCGCAGCGATGCCAACGCCAGGCCGATCGCCGAGGTGAACGGCCCCGAGGAGCTCGACGCCCTCAGCGGCGTCGCCAAGGGCGGCGGCCGCTGGGGCACCGGTGGCATGACCACCAAACTCTCCGCCGCCCGCATCGCCACCGCCAGCGGCATCCGCGTGCGCCTGGCCGATGGCCGCGATCCGGCGGTGCTCGAGGCCCTGCTGGCGGGCGAGCGCCGCGGAACGCTGTTCCAGGCCAACCCCAATCCGCTGAGCAGCCGCAAGGGCTGGCTGGCCCATGCCCTGCTGCCCAAGGGCACGATCACGGTGGATGGCGGTGCCGAGCGGGCGCTGCTGGAGCGCGGCGCCTCACTGCTGGCGGCGGGGGTGCGCCAGGTGGAGGGGGCCTTCGGCCGGCGCGATCCGGTGTGCGTGCGCAGCCTCGATGGGCGGGAACTGGCCCGGGGCCTGGCGGCCCTCAGCAGCGACGACCTACGCGCGCGCCTCGGACAGCGGGGCCTGGTGGTGCACCGCGACCAGCTGGTGCTCACCGCGCGGCCGGCGACCCGGACGGACGCCTGAGGCGAAAGCCAGCCATCCCCGCGCTGCGGACCTTGGCTCCCCGCTGATGGGGCCTACGATCCGGCCGATCCCGTGCCGCCGCCATGCGCTTTAGCGACCTGCTCAGCCTCCTGAGCGAAGTGCAGGCCGGCGGGGGGGCAACGGCCCTCAACCACGCCCTGGGCGGTGATCCCGAGCTGCAGGGCGCCGCGGCCCTGGATCAGGCGGGCGATGGACAGCTGAGCTTCCTGGAACCGGGCAATGCCCTGGCGGCGGCGTTGGCGGCCAGCGGTGCCAGCGCCGTACTGCTGCCGGCCCGCGGCGAGGGAGCCCAGGAGGCCCAGGAGCAGGCCAACGCCCGTGGGCTGGCCTGGATCGCCCTGGCCGATCCGCGCCTGGGCTTCGCTGAAGCCCTCGAGGCGCTCTACCCCCGCCGGCCGAAACCGCCGGGCATCCACCCCAGCGCCGTGGTCGATCCCAGCGCCGTGGTGGGGATGGGCAGCCACGTGGGCCCCCACGTGGTGATCGGTGCCGATGTGGTGATCGGCGCCAGCTGCACCATCCACGCCAATGTGGTGGTCTACGACGACGTTCAGCTCGGCGACGGCTGTGAGCTGCATGCCGGCGCCGTGCTGCATCCCGGTGCACGCCTGGGCAGCGGCTGCGTGGTGCACTCTCAGGCGGTGATCGGCAGCGAGGGCTTCGGCTTCGTGCCCACGGCCCAGGGCTGGCGCAAGATGCCCCAGACCGGCCTGGTGGTGCTGGAAGACGGCGTGGAGGTGGGCTGCGGCAGCACCGTGGATCGCCCCTCGGTGGGCGAAACCCGCATCGGCGCCGGCACCAAGATCGACAACCTCGTGCACATCGGCCATGGGGTGACCACCGGCAGGGGCTGCGCCCTGGCGGCCCAGGTGGGGATCGCCGGCGGCGCCCGCCTTGGCAACGGCGTGATCCTGGCGGGCCAGGTGGGTCTGGCTAACAAAGCGGTCATGGGCGACCGCTCGATTGCGTC
>JBJTHL010000043.1:0-9744 GCA_046094445.1 Vulcanococcus sp. | reverse complement strand
CTTCTGAATGAAGGTCTGCGTGCCTGGATGGCACCGGCTGACCAGCCGCACGAAAACTTCGTCTTCCCTGAAGAGGTTCTGCCCCGCGGTAACGCGCTCTGATCGGATTTCAATAACCACTCGTTGGCGGCCCTTCGGGGCCGCTTTTTTGTTGTGTTGTTGTGGAATCAGATCAGCGTCAGCGCTGGCCTTGCCAGGATCGCGCCGGGGGAGCGAACCCTGGCTGATTCGGATAGACTTCAAGGGTTCCGTCAGCAGTGACGTGGCCCCGCGGCTTGTCCTCGGTGCCGTATGCGTCGCCGGCTGGCATCATCCCCACAGGAGGAGGTGTCCGTGAGTCACAGTTGTTCGATCAAGGGTCTGCTGATCGTGGAGAACGCCGGCTGATTCGGCGCCTGATTCCTGATCATTCGGTTCCGTGATCCATGCGGACCCGGCGAGAGCCCCCAGGGTGCCTTGGCACTCTGGGGGCATCGTTTTTGCGATGGCCGGCCGTGAGACCATGGCCACGGTGAGGCCGAGGTTGGCAGCATGGAGGAACGGCTCACGCAAGGCCGTCGAGTCTGGCCAGGCCTGATCCCAGTGCTTGTCCTCGGTGCTTGGCGCTTCTTTCAGGGCGGATGGATTGGCCTCGATTGCCTGGCTCTGGGCAGGCGGGGTGAGGCGCCAAGCCTCTGTGTGGACCCCTATTGGTTGAATCAATGGTTAAAGAACTATGCAGGTGGTTTCAGCAAGCGTGGCCTGATCGGGGAGGTCCTACGCCATCTGCTGCCTGGTGATCTGAATCTGCTGGTTGTGTCTGCGGTGGCCCTGGTTCTGCTGCTGTTCAGTTACGGGCTGCTCTACTGGCTTGTTTCGCAATTGCTGGCCACAACGCCGCTGATGGCCAGTGCCATCTCCTGCCTGCTGGTACTCTCCCCGCTTGGTAAATCACTGGCTGAGACTGCCCTCGACCCCTTGCAGGTTTGCCTGCTGCTCGCGGCCACCGTGCTGCTCACCCCGAGGGCGTCGCGGTGGCGTGATGGCTGGCTGCTGCTGGTGTTCGTGATCTGCGCACTGATCTACGAGGGCTGTGCTCTGTTGCTGCTGCCTTTTGTGGTCGTGTTGATGCGGCCTGGCCGCGGCCGCTGGATCCCCGTTGTCTTGGCTGCGGGTCTCTTGCTGGTATTTCAGCGGCCAGACACGCCTGATCTGGGAGAAGCGGCCAGTGCTGCCCTGCGCGCGGTGAATCCCTGGACGGGCCAGGACCTGCGCTATCAGGACGGCGGCGGTATGGCGGCCTCCGTGGGGTTCATGTTCAACGTTAAGCAGGAATTCACGCGCTACTGGATGGATCCTCCACGGGAAACAATCTCTCGGATGGCTCGATCTCTGGGGGTTGTTCTGGCCTATCTTTTCGTGCTCCTGACGGCCATGGGTGGCGGTCGTTCACCTTCGCGAGCGCAAGTGTTTCGCAACTGGCTGATCTTTGCTCCGTTTGCCCTTCCGTTTGTGCTGATTACCCATGATTGGTTTCGCTATGGGGTGATCCTGTTGCTGCTCTCGTTGTTGCTGAGTGCGGCCGCCGCTGGGCCCCTCGCTCCGGCGGTACCGGTGATGCCGGCCCACCATCGGCGGTTCAGCTTGAGCGAAATGTGGGCATTGCTGCCGCTCAGCGTGATGGTGGTGGTTGGTCCCTATGCGGACGATGTTCGCAAGTGTCTTCCACACAACTACTTCCACGCCTCCTTGTTGATGCTGGCTCTGGCCGTGGCGGTGTTCTGGCTATCCCTGTCTGGAGGGCGCCCCACTCCGGCTGGTCAAGTCCCGTTGGCTGACTAACGCGACCAAACCGACCAGGCAGGGCACGGCCACCGTGGCCACGCGCAGCAGCAGGGTGGCCGCTAGGGCCTCGGAACGCGGGGCTCCGTAGGCCATGGCCAGGCCAATGGCCGTGGCTTCACTGGTTCCGAGCCCTGCTGGCAGCAGGGACAGCACGCCACCCAGGCCTGTGGCTGTGCGGATCACGGCCGTTTGCTGAAGGCTGAGGGAAGCCCCCAGACTGCCGTAGATCCCCTTCAGGACAGCCGCCTCCAGCAACCAACAGAGACAGGCCAGCGCAGTTCCGACCAGCAGAGGCCTCGGCTTCATCAGCTGGCGTACACGCCCCATGGTGAGGAGCGCTTCCCGGAGCAGTCGCAGCAACCCATGCCAACGGGGTTGAAGGTGCCACCGTTCCAAGGCGTGCTCAAGGCGCAGCAGAACGTTCGGATGGGTCAGCAGCCAGCCGCCAAGCGCCAGCACCAGGAATCCCACAACCATGGCAAGCCACACCTTCTGGCCGAAGCCCCAGCTCAGCACCAGCAACGCACTGGCCAGATCGGCCAGCCGTTCGGCCAGGGTGACCCCCACACCCACCTGCAGGGGATACCCGTGCCGGCGCTGCAGCCACAAGCCTCGCAGTGCCTCGCCACTGCGGCCAGGCGCGGCGATCAGTGCCAGCCCCGCGGCATAGATCCGCAGACTCGGCGGCCAGGCCAGGCCAAAGCCGAGGCGGCGCAGATAAAACTGCCAGCGCTGAAACAAGATGCCGTGGCTTCCCAGGGCCGCAGCCGACGCCACCAGCCACCACCACCAGGGCAGTCTGGACAGGGTTGCGGCTAGATCATGCAGGCCAAAGGTCAGGCCCAGGCCCAGATAGATCACCAGGGCAGCCACCAGAGGCAGAAGCCAGCGCTTGCTCATGCCGCTAGGCCTCCTCAAGCGATGAAGCGCAATTTGCGGGCGGCATAGCCGCACATCCGCGCCAGGATCAGGCCCTCCTTCACGTGGGCGATGTTGGAGGTGCCGTAGTTGCGCTCCTGATAGCGCACCGGTACCTCCACGATCTTGAGGTTGAGCTTGCTGGCGCCGAACAGCAGATCGAAATCGCCGAAGGGATCAAAGTCGCCGAAATAGCTTCGGCCCGCCTTTAAGCGTTGATAGTCGTCCTTCCAGATCACCTTGGTGCCGCAGAGGGTGTCCTTGAGGCGCTGGCGCAGCAGCCAGGAGAACACGGCGGCGAAGAAGCGGTTGGCGGCGGTGTTCAGCGGCGGCATGGCGGCATGGCTGCGCGGGTACACCAGGCGGCAGCCAGTCACAAATTCACCGCGCCCCTCGGCCATGGCCTGCACGAAACGGGGTAGATCCTCCGGCCGCACGGTGAGATCGGCATCCAGGATCATCAGGATCTCCCCCTCGGCCTGCTCGAAGCCCAGCCACACGGCATCGGCCTTGCCTTTGCCGCTCTGGCGGAAGCGCTTGAGGCTGAACGGGCCGCGGTAGCCCTCGCACACCTGTTCGATGCGCTCCCAGGTGTCGTCGGAAGAGTGGCCTTCCACAAAGATCACCTCGGTGGAGCGGCCCAGGGCCGGCAGCCTGGCAATGGCCGGGGCGATGTTGCCCGCCTCATTGCGGGCCGGGATCACCACGCTCACGCTGGGCTGTTGCGGCTGCTGGCGCGCCGGCCGTGCCACCAGCCAATGGGTGAGCCCGAACTGCTCCAGCAGCGGCAGCTGGCTCAGCCAGCGGTTGGCGAGGGGGGTGAGCAGCGGAATGCGCCGTGGCAGCAGGCAGCGATGGCCGCCCTTGAGCACCTCCCAGCCCGCCAGATCCAGCAGGTTCTGCACATCGCGCGGCGTGAGCCAGCTCTCCGGCGGCTGGGGCTGGCGCTGGCCCAGGCCTTCGGCGGCCTTGAGCAGCGGCTGCCACAGCCAGTTGTGAAAACTCACCACCAGGCGGGTGCGCGGGTGGCAGAAGGCTTCCAGGCGCTCCAGCACGCCCTGCACGTCGTTCAGGGTGTTGAGCGTGTTGGGCAGCAGGATCACATCGAACGGCTCCGCTTCGCCGATCGAGGCCGGGCTGATGGTTTCGGCATCGGCGCCCACGATGCGCAGCTCGGGGTGGCGCTGCTGGGTCGCGGCCGCCAGGGCCGGATCGAGCTCGATGCCCACGCCATGGGCCGGTTTCAGGCTGGCCAGCAGATCGCCCAGCCCGCAGCCGATCTCCAGCACCCGCAGCCCTTCCCCCACCAGCAGCCGGTGCAGCCGAGCCAGGTCGTCGTAGTACACCCGATTGCGCTGGCGGAAGCGGAGCTGGGCGGCAGGGGTGCTCATCGCGCGAGTAGGGAGTGGGCCTTGGCGAGATCGAACCGCATCGCGGCGGCCACCGCTCGCAGGGTGCGCAGGGTGGCATTGCGGGGATCCAGGGCTGCAGCTTGCTCCAGAGCGGGTTCAGCAGCCCAGGGCCGGAAGCGGTAGAGCTGCACGAAGCCCAGCCCCAGGTGGGCCTGGGGGTTGCCTGGATCCAGCCGGCTGATCTGGCTGAGGGTGCGCGCGGCTGCCGGTGCGTGTTGCTGCAGCGCCTGGGCCAGGGCCAGGGGGTACAGCAGTTCGAGGTTGCCGGGGTCGAGCCGCAGGCGGGCCCGCAGGATCGCCTCGCCATCCACGAGATAGCGCTGCTCGGGATCGTGCTGGTTGATCCGGCCCACGCGCGCGAACAGCGCATCGAGCTCACCGCGGCGCAGCAGCGCCCCGAGCTCCAGCAGCTGGCTGTGGCGGTTGGCGGGGTTGCCCGGTGCGGCGGCAACCGGCCCGGGGCCCTCATGCCGGTGGATCGGCAGGGGCTGCAAGCGGCCATCGGCCAACAGCAACCTGGCCTGGCTGGGTGTGCCCTGCAGGGGTTCGAACACCGCCAGGCAGCGGTCCTGGCGCTCGGGGCGCAGCATCCCCTGGCCAACGGCGCGGTCGTCGCCGCCGTCGATCAGCAGGCTGGCTCCCGTGAGCTGGTGGGCGGGCCCGCTCAGGCGGCTGAGGCCGCTGGCGGGCCAGAGGTCCAGTTCGGTGGCCCCCCCGGCCGGGCAGGGGACCTCCTGCACCAGCAGGCTCAGGGGCTGGCGTCCGTAGAGCTCGGCGCGGCTGCCATCGGGCAGCGCCCAGGCCTGCACAGGGCGGAAGCTGGCGGACTCGCGCACCAGGGTGCTCAGCCGCGCCTGGCGTTCGTCGCTCATCACGCCTTGATCGCCGCCCTTGAGCAGGAACCAGTCGAAGCCGGCCAGGTCGTCATCGAGATGCTCCACCGGTGCCACCGTCTGGCGGGCCGCCACCCGGACGTTCTGCCGCCGACCCTCCGCCTCCAGGTTGAAGGCGTTGAGCGATTCACTGTCCGGCAGCACCGCCAGGGTGGAGAGCTGCTGGGGGCTGCGCTGGCGGATCGTGGCCACGATCTCCGCCAGCGGCCAGTGCTCACCGCGCCGGGGTGGGTGGGCTGGAAAGCCCGTGATGTTCGTCCCCCAGCCGAACTGGCAGGCCAGCAGGCCGCTCAGGCCCAGTGCCATCGCCACCGCCTGCAACCAGCGGCCGCCATCGGCCAGCAGCAGGCCCAGCAGCAGCAACAGCTGGGGTAGCAGCGGCAGCACGAAGCGAGCGTCCTTGGTGCTCATCAAGGTGGCCAGCAGCAGCGCCCCCAGTGGGAAGCTCAGCCACCAGGCCAGCCGCCAGCGCGCCCCAGCCTCCGCCGGCCATGCCGGCCAGACTCGACGCCGCCAGCACTGCAGCAGCCAGCCCGTGAGCACGGCCCCCACCAGCCAGGCCCCCGCCATCGCCGGCAGCAGCCGCGGGTAGTAGAGCCAGCCTTCGAGGCTGTTGGCCTCCAAGCCCTCCTGGTAGAGCACGCCCCAGCGGCGGGCGTTGTTCACCGTGCTGAGGATCGTGAGCCAGTTCTGGCTGATCCAGCCGCCGGCCAGCCACCAGGCCAGGGCCGTTGCCAGCAGGCCGTGGGCCAGGGGGCGCCAGCGGCCTCGCCGCAACGCCGCCAGCGCCCGCCAGAGCAGTGCCAGCAGCGGCAGCCACAGCAGCAGCAGCCCCGTGGGCCGCGTCAGCAGTACGGCCCCCAGCCCGAGGCCGGCGCAGGCGGTGGCCAGCCAGGGGCGCCGGGGATGGCCGAGGCTGCGCCAGCTCAGCAGGGTCCAGCTGGCAGCCAGCACGGCGGTGAGGCTGAAATCGATCAGGTAGTCGGTGCGCTGGTTGAGCAGCGCTGGGGCCACCGCGCTCAGCCCCGCCGCCCACAGGCCTGCGGCCGGCCGGCCCAGCAGTCGCCCCTGTGCATAGAGGCTGAGCAGCAGCAGGGCCTGGAACAGGCTGTTGCTGAGCATGGCGGCGGCGTAGCTCGGCCCCAGCAGCGCGAACACCGGGCCGCTCACCAGGTAGGTGAGCGGCCCGCGGTAGCTGGGGGCCTGGGCCCAGAGCGTGTGCCACCAGCTGGCAGCCCAGGGCTGGAGATGCTGCAGCACCTGCCAGAAGCCGAAGGCCCGGCTGAGGTGGTCGCCCTGATCCCAGGCCGGAGGCAGCTGGTGCTGACTCACCCAGACCCCATCAAGCAGCAGGCCAGCGCACCACAAGCCCAGCAGCAGCAGGCCATCGCGGCGGGGCAGGGTGGGAAGAGCGGGCTTCATGGCACCAAGCCTGCCGCGGCGTCAGGTCGCTCAGGCCCTGGTCCAGGGCCAGGCTGTGGCAGCCGCTCCGCCAGCACCCAGCCCTGCAGGGCGGAATCCTGGAGCAGCAGATGCCAGGGTCTGCTGCCCAGGTCTGTGCGGCGGATCCACACCCGCTGTCCCGCGGCCACCGCAGCCGGATCCAGCAGCTGTGTCGGGGTGTGAGGTGTGGCCAGGGCCAGCAGGATCAAGGTGGCGTGATCCTCGCCGCTGAGGGGGCTGGCGGCGGCGGCCTCGATCGGCAGGCTGCGCAGCTGCGCCTGCACGGCGGCGGGGGCCAGGGCCAGGCGAAGGGCCGGGCTGCGATCGCTGAAGAGTCCCCCCTGCACCAACAGCACCAGGGCCAGCCACGGCCCCAGCAGCAGGGCCAGCAGCCGTTGGCGCGGCCCGGCGGCCCACGCCAGGGCCAGCCAACTGCCCCCGAGGCTGGCCGCGGCCAGCACCAGCAGCCAGCGCGCCGGTAAACCCTGGGCCTCTGCCAGCAGTGCGCTCAGGGGCGGTGGCGGCCAGGCCAGCAGGCCGGCTGCCACCAGCAGCACGGCGCCGAAGCCTGCGATCCATCCGGTCGAGCTCCGCCGCTCACGCCAGTGCTGCAGGCCGCAGGCCGCTGCCATGGCGATCCAGGGGGTGAGCTGCAGGCCGTAGTACGGCGTCTTGGTGCGGAAACTGCTCAGCAACACCAGGAGCAGCAAGGGATAAACCAGCAGCACCAGCCGGCTGTCGCGCGGCAGTGGCCGGCGCAGCAGCTGCCACCAGCCCGCCAGGGCCGCTAGGCACCAGGGGGCGGTGTTGGCTGGGATGTTCCAGAGGTAATAGAGAGGTCCGGCGGCGTAGACGTCCGATTGGGAGAGGAACAGCAGCTTCTGCCAGAGGCCGCTCACCACCGCCAGCCCGTGCACCTGCAGGCTGAGGCCCAGCCACAGCGCCGGCGGCAGAGCCCCCAGCAACAGACCAGCCCAGAAGCGGCCATCCCGCAGCAGCCAGCGGCGATGCCACAGCAGCGGAACCAGGGCCAACACCGGGATCACCGCCATGAAGCCCTTGATCAGAAACGCCGGGCCCAGCCACAGCCCCGCCAGGGCCGCCCAGGGGCCGCGGTGCGTCGGTGCTGCCTGGAGCAGCGCCCACACGCCCAGCAGTTCCAGGGCCAGCAGCGGCATGTCCTGGCTGGACTGATGGGCGTAGTTCAGCCAGAGGGGCGTGAGCGCCAGCAGCAGTGCACTCAGCCTTCCTTGCCCCGGCCCCAGCAGCTGCTCGGCCACACGGGCGGTGAGCAGCAGGCAGCCGGCGGCAGCCAGAAGCGAGGGCAGATGGGCGACCCAGCTGCTGGCTCCAAGCAGCGCCTGGGCGGCGGCGATCAGCCACTGCACGCCGATCGTGCGATCAAACACGGGCTCGCCCCACCACAGCGGCGCCAGCCAGTGGCCGCTGATGGCGATCCAGCGGGCCTGCAGCTGGTAGTAGCCCTCGTCGTGGGCCAGGGGGCTGTGGGGGGCCAGGCTCAGCAGCAGTGGTGCGAAGCCCGCGGCCCAGGCCAGCGGCACCGGGATGCGTTGGTGTCCGGGGCTACGTGTCATTGCGGTTTGTGGCACACGCGGGGCTGTTGCCCTCGGCCGATCGGGTGATCATCGTCTTGCGGCGCATTGCGCCCAAATTCCTCTTTTGGTGTGAGGACCATGAAACTGTTCCAGAAGCTTCTTCTGGCGCCTGCTGCCCTGGGCCTTCTGGCTCCTGTGGCTGCTTCCGCCGCCGACCTGAACATCGCTGGCGTGCGCCAGTACGGCACTGAGGAGCAAGTCACCTCGATCAGCCAGTTCTCTGATGTGAAGCCCACCGACTGGGCTTACCAGGCACTGAGCAACCTGATCGAGCGCTACGGCTGCGTCGCCGGTTACCCCAACGGCACCTTCAAGGGCGGTCAGGCCATGACCCGCTATGAAGCGGCCGCTCTGCTGAACGCCTGCCTCGATCGGATCACTGAAGTGACCGACGAGCTCAAGCGCCTGATGAAGGAGTTCGAAAAGGAACTCGCCGTGCTGAAGGGCCGCGTGGATGGCCTGGACGCCAAGGTTGCTGAACTGGAAGCCACCCAGTTCTCCACCACCACCAAGCTGAAGGGTATTGCCACCTTCGTGCTGGGCGCCAACAGCTTCGGTGGTTCCAACCCCGCCTTCGTGCGTACCGCCAAGGCCGTTGAAGGTGCCACCACCTTCAACTACGACGTTCGCCTGAACTTCGATACCAGCTTCACTGGTAAGGACTTGCTCCGCACCCAGCTGCGCGCCGGTAACTTCGCCGACTCCGCTTTTGGTGCCGAACCCACCAGGCTTTCGCAGCTCGATGCAGGCTTCCAGGAGAACCTGGGTAATGCTGATGGTGGAGACGTTGTTGCTATCAACCGTCTCTACTACAAGTTCCCTGTTGGCAAAAACCTCACCGTTGTGGCTGGCCCCCGGGTTCGCCAAGACGACATGTTTGCTGTGTGGCCCTCGGTCTACACCGGTGACAAGATCCTGAAGATCTTCCAGTTCGCTGGTGGTCCTCAAGCCAACAGCCAGGTGCTGGGTGCCGGTGCTGGTTTCTGGTGGAAGGAAGGCAAGAAGGGCTTCAGCTTCGGCGCTAACTACGTTGCCGGTAACGGTGATATCGGTGATCCCTCCACTGGTGGTATCGCCAATGGCAACTCGGCTGCCACTGGCTCTGTTCAGCTGGCTTACACCGGTCAAAACTGGAATATCACCGCTCTGTATGCCTACGACAACCGTGCTGTGAGCGTGGGTGCTACCCCCTTCGCTCGCTCGGCTGTTTCTAGCGCCTATAACGGCACGAACGCCTTCAACCTGGCTGGTTATTGGCAGCCCCTCAAGAGCGGTTGGGTTCCCTCGATCAGTGCTGGTTGGGGTATTGGTACCTCCAGCAATGTGGGCGGTAGCCGCACCGATTCCACCGACATCAACCTCACCACCCAGTCCTGGATGGTGGGTCTGAACTGGAAGGATGCCTTCGTGAAGGGCAATGTGCTTGGTATGGCCGTTGGTCAGCCCACCTTCGTCACCGGTGGTGGCGATAGCAACGTCGCCGATGGCAACTACGCCTGGGAATGGTTCTACAGATTCCAGGTCAGCGACAACATCGCTGTGACCCCGGCCATCTTCTGGCTGTCGCGTCCCCAGGGTGAATTCACCGGCAACGGCAACACCTTCAACAGCTTCGGCTACCTGGTGCAAACCACCTTC
>JBJTHL010000042.1:0-5565 GCA_046094445.1 Vulcanococcus sp. | reverse complement strand
TCTGCCGCCACAGGGCCGCGGCCTGTTGCCAGGCCCCCCCATCTGAACCGATGCTGGAGCTTCATCAGTTCCGCCACTCCGCCTTCTGCGAGAAGGTGCGCCTGGTGCTGGCGGCCAAGGGCCTGGCCTACAGCGTGGTGGAGGTCACCCCCGGGCTGGGGCAGCTGCAGCTGCTGCGCCTCTCCGGCCAGCGGCAGGTGCCGGTGCTCGTGGATGGTGAGGAGGTGATCGCCGATTCCACGGCCATCGCCCTGCACCTGGAGGCGCGGGCGCCGCAGCCGGCGCTGCTGCCGGCCGAAGCCGCCGCTCGGGCCCAGGTGCAGCTGCTCGAAGACTGGGCCGACACCACCCTGGCCGCCGGTTGCCGCCTGGCCCTGCTGCAGGCTGCCGCCGCCGATCCGGTGCTGCGCACGGCGCTGCTGCCGGAGGCCGCGCCGGAGGGGTTGCGCAGCCTGGTGGGTGCCCTGCCCGGCGGAGTGCTGGCAGGGCTGGGCCAGGTGGTGGATCAGGAGGGGCTGAAGGCCCTGCGCGCCAGCCTGGAGCAGCTGAACGCCCTGGTGCAGGCCCAGCCCTATCTGGTGGGGGGAAGCCTGTCGCTCGCAGATCTGGCGGTGGCGGCCCAGCTCTCCCTGCTCAGGTTCCCGGCGTCGGCTGGGGCACCCCTGGCGGGCCGCGGCGTGCCAGGCCTGGCAGACGATCCTCAGCTGCAGCCGCTGTTCGCCTGGCGGGATGGGATCAGCCACACCCTGGGGCGCGACTGAGGGCTCAGCCGGCCTGCTCCGTGGCGGTCCGCTCCAGGACCAATTGCCCGCGCCAGCTGCGGCGGGCACGGGCCGCCAGTCCATCGGCCGGTGAGCCATAGCTGGCCTGCCATTGCTCCGCCTCGATGCGATCGGGACCCACGCGCCGGTAGCGGCTGAGGGTCTCCACCCGGCTCACGCGCGGATCCCCCGGGCCGTGCAGCACCTGCAGGGCCAGTTCATCGGCCAGGAAGCTCCCGCCATCAGGGCTGACGCTGCGGCGCCCCACCACCGTGGATTCCAGCTGGCGGTCGTCGCTGAGGCTGGCGAGCTGACGGTTGGGATTGGCGGGATCGTTGGCCACGGCCAGCAGCGCATCCCCCAGCACGGCCCGGCCCACGGCCTTGGCGTTGTAGGCGCGATCCCCCACCACCGCGCCGCGGCCATTGGCCAGGAAGCGCACCGTGTAGTGCAGATCGGGCTCCTGCCCAGCGGGATCGCTGGCGCTCACCTGCCAGGCGCCGGCAAACCAGGCGGGGTAGACCAGATCCGTGCGGCCCGGCCGCGGCAGCGGAGCCGGCAGCTGCCACTGGGGCCACTGCGCCAGCCGCTGCTCCAGGGCATGGCCCGGCGCCGGCAGCTGCAACAGCAGCGGGCTCAACAGAGCCAGGAGCCAGGCCCCCAGGGCAGGTGGCAGCGGCATCAGCAGCAAGGGGCGTGGCAGGCTGCGGCGATCCTGGCGCGCGGCGGCCAAGCATGTCTGACCCTCTGATCCGCGAGCGCGACCACTACGTGGTGCTGGAGCCGGGCTGCGCCGAGCAGCTGCTCAGTGCCGCGGAAACCCTGGCGTGGCTGGAGGGCCGGATCGCCGATCTGGCCGACCTGCCTCCGGATCTGCTGGCCCTCAGCGATGGTCCCAGCCGCGCCCGCCGCCTGCTGGACACCGCCTGTGAGCTGGAGCTGGAGCCGGGGGTGACGGTGCAGTGGTTTGCGATCCGTCTGGAACCGCCGGGCCTCAGTTGATCGAGGTGCCCACCTGGCCGGCCTCGTTCACCACCCGCAGCGCACCGGCCGGTGGGGCTTCGCGCTGCCGCAGGATCGTGGGCAGGGCCTCCAGCACCTGGCGCGCCACCTGCTCCGGAGTGCCGGCCTGTTGAACGATGTGGAGATCGGCCTGGGCGTAGAGCGGGCGCCGCTGGGCCATCAGGGCCGCCAGGCGCGCCGCCGGATCCTCGGCGGCCAGCAGGGGGCGCGGCGTGGGGTCGGCGCTGAGGCGTTGCAGCAGCAGTGCATCGGGGGCATCCAGCCAGATCACCACCCCCTGGCGCATCTGGCCCCAGTTCTCCGGTCGGGTCACCACGCCGCCGCCGGTGGCCACCACCAGCGAATGCCAGCTGGCGATCTGGTTGAGCACAGCGCTCTCCAGCTGGCGGAAGCCCGCTTCCCCCTCGCTGGCAAAGATGTCGGCAATGCTGCGCCCCGCCACCTGCTCCAGGCTGTGGTCGGCATCGAGAAAGCGGTAGCCCAGCTGTGAGGCCAGCGCACGGCCGGCGGTGCTCTTGCCGCTGCCCATCATGCCCACCAGATAGAGGTTCAATCCCTCCAGGCGCTGGCGCAGGGCGGTTGTGCTGCCATCGGGGGTGGGGCTCAGGGCATCGCCCGGGGTGTTGGCCATCGCGGCCCTCCAGCACTGCGGCCCACATTCTTAAGATGCGACACCCCGCCCACCGCTGTCATGACCCCGCCCGCGACGGCGGCGCCTCCGGCCAGACCGGCGGTCGAGCCCAAGGCCCCCCAGGCTGCGGCCGCTGCACCCGCCCCTGATCGTCACCCCCACGGCCGCGGCCGTGGCTGTGTGATCACCCGCCGGGCCCGCTTCAGCGCCAGCCACCGTTACTGGCTGCCCGAACTCAGCCCCACGGAAAACCAGCAGCGCTTCGGCCCCTGCAGCCTGTCCCCGGGGCATGGCCACAACTACGAGCTGATCGTGGCGATGGGCGGAGGCCTCGACGCCGACGGCATGGTGCTCAACCTGTCGGAGGTGAAGCACGCCATTCGCGAGCAGGTGACGGCCCCGCTCGATTTCCGCAGCCTCAATGAGGTCTGGCCGGAGTTCGATGTGGCCCGCGCCGAGGGCATGCTGCCCACCACCGAGGCCCTGGCCCTGGCCATCTGGCGCCGGCTTGCGCCCCAGCTGCCCCTGATGGGGCTGCGCCTTCACGAAACCGATCAGCTCTGGGCCGACGTGCTCGGCGACTCCATGGAAGCCTTCCTCACCATCCGCACCCACTTCGCCGCCGCCCATCGCCTGGCCCGGCCGGAGCTCAGCGCCGAGGAGAACGACGCGATCTACGGCAAGTGCGCCCGCCCCCACGGCCACGGCCATAACTCCCTGCTGGATGTCACGGTGCGGGGGGCCATCGATCCCCGCACCGGCATGGTGTGTGATCTGGCGGCGCTGCAGGCGCTGGTGGAGGAGCTGGTGGTGGAGCCGATGGATCACACCTTCCTCAACAAAGACGTGGCCCACTTCGCCAGCACGGTGCCCACGGCCGAGAACATCGCCCTGCACATCGCCGATGTGCTCAGCGCCCCGATCGCCGGCCTCGGCGCGGCCCTGCACAAGGTGCGCCTGCAGGAAAGCCCCAACAACGCCGCTGAGGTGTTTGCGGAGGTGCCGCAGCTGGGCATGCAGCCCCAGGCCCTCGAGGCCCTGGCCGCCGCCTGAGGGCGGCCCTTGGGTTCGATCGCTTCGATCGCGATGCCGGAGCCGCCGGGCCCAGCCACCGCGCTGCCGGAGCTGCGGCTGGTGCTGGCTGTCAGCCTGGATGGCCGCCTGGCGCCCCCCGGTGGTGGCGCTGCTCAGTTGGGCGGCCCTGGTGATCGCCGCGCGCTGGAGGAGGCCCTGGCCTGGGCCGATGGCTGCCTGATCGGCGGCCGCACCCTGCGCCTGCATGGCTGCACCTGCCTGATTCGTGAGCCCGAGCTGCTGGCGCAGCGGCAGCGCCAGGGCCGTTCCCCCCAGCCGGCCGCCGTGGTGGTGAGCCGCAGCGGTCGCTTTGAGCCGCAGCTGCGCTTCTTCGCACAGCCGCTGCAGAGGCGGCTGCTGCAGCCCCCTCCCCTGCCGCTGCCCGTGCCTGCGGGTTTCGCGGCTGTGCAGCCCCTGGCCAGCTGGCCAGAGGCCCTGGCAACCCTGGCCGCCGATGGGCTGCAGCGGTTGGTGCTGCTGGGGGGCGCTGAACTGGCCGCCTCCCTGCTGGCCCAGCAGCTGGTGGATCAGCTGCAGCTCACCCTCTGCCCCCAGCTGCTCGGCGGTGCCCACAACTGGTTGCCCGCAGGGGTTGCGCTGCCCGTTCAGGGCTGGCAGCTGCTGGAGCAGCGCCCCCTGGGGGGTGATGAACTGCTGGTGCGCTACGGCCGCCGCCCCTGATCCGCTCCCACTGCGGCCGTCTGCCCCCGCAGGCGCTCGGCCAGCTGGCGCAGGGGCACATCGGCAAAGCTGTCGGCCGGCAGGCCCAGCAGCCGGCTGGCGCAGCGCTTCACCACCAGCTCGCTGTCGTCGCCGAAGCCGCCGCCGGCCAGCTCCTGGATCACCGCCAGGGTGCGGCCGCTGCGCTCGCTCTCCTCGATCAGGCAGCGGCTGGCGGGGCCGGCCAGGGCATGACACGGCTGCTGCAGCCGTTGGGCCAGGGCCGCATCGCCGCCGCTGGCCCATTGCACGCAGGCGCTGCCGAGCCGCGCCTCCAGCTGGGGCCGCAGCAGCTGCAGCAGCGGCCCCAGCAGGCCGGCCTGGGCCGCTGGCGCCGCTCCGATCACCACGGCCATCAGAGCCGGCGCCAGCATCGGCCTGACTAGCCTGGACACCTCTGACAGCCGCCCGGGGCATTGATGGCCGAGCTCACGGCCCGCTGGCATGGCTCGCTGGCGGAGATTCCTGAACAGCACTGGCAGGCCCTGACGCAGGCATCGGGGCTTCCCTTCTACTCCTGGCGTTGGCTCCGTGCCCTGGAGCATTCCGGCAGCGTTGTCCCGCGCCAGGGCTGGCAGCCGCTGCATCTGGCGCTCTGGCGCGGCGAGCAGCCGGTGGCGGTGGCGCCCCTTTATCTGAAGGGCCACAGCTATGGCGAGTTCGTGTTCGACCAGGCGTTCGCCCAGCTCGCCGGCCAGCTGGGGCTGCGCTACTACCCCAAGCTGCTGGGCATGAGCCCGGTGAGCCCGGTGCAGGGCTATCGCTTTCACATCGCCGCCGGGGAAGACGAGGCGGCCCTCACGGCCGCGATGCTGCAGCTGATCGATGGGTTCTGCGCGGAACAGCAGATCCTCAGCTGCAATTTCCTCTACGTGGATCCGGCCTGGCAGCCCCTGGCGGAAGCGGCGGGCTGCGCCACCTGGCTGAATCAGCAGAGCCTGTGGACCAACGACGGCTACGCCGATTTCGAGGCCTACCTGCAGAGCTTCAATGCCAATCAGCGGCGCAATATCAAACGGGAGCGCCGCGCCGTTGCCGCTGCCGGCCTCACGGTGACCCCCCTGGTGGGGGAGGCGATCCCGCCGGCCCTGGTGCAGCGGATGCACGGCTTCTATGAACAGCACTGCAGCCGCTGGGGCCCCTGGGGCAGCAAGTACCTCAGCGAGGCGTTCTTTGATCAGCTGGCCGATGATCCCCAGCTGCGCCGCCACCTGGTGTTGTTCAGCGCCCACCGCGGCGATCCCCTGGAGCCGGTGGCGATGTCGCTGTGCGTGCACAGCGACACGGAGCTCTGGGGGCGCTATTGGGGCAGCGATGAGGAGATCGACAACCTGCACTTTGAGGTCTGCTACTACG
>JBJTHL010000041.1:0-9398 GCA_046094445.1 Vulcanococcus sp. | reverse complement strand
GCTTTCAGTGCAGGAACGTCAAAGACAGTCCTGGGCATTGCCCAGGCGGTCAGTGAGCTCGGAGAGGTCGCGCTTGAAATCGGTGAGGTCGAGCACCGGTGCGGCTGAAACGTTGGCTCGACCGTACTCAATGGCGGGCGTCGCGGCGGGGCAGCGGATCCGGCCAGGCCAGGATCGCGGCATCGGCCGTGACCAGCGTGGCGCCACGGGCCTGGGCGGTGGCGGTGATGAAGCGATCGGCCGGGTCCGGGTGGAACCCCGCCAGGGCGGTGGCCCGCACGGCGATCTCACCATCGAGGGGCAGCTCCAGCAGGCCCGCCTGAAGCCAGTCGCGGCGCCAGGCCTCGGGCGGCTGGGCCAGGGCGATGCGCCCCCGCTGCTGCAGCATGGCCACCTCCCAGAAGCTGAGGCTGCTCACGGCCACGCCATCCGCCTGCCAGGCGGCCTGGATGGCCTCGCGGCAGATCGGGCCCAGGTTGGCGTCGTTGCAGTCGAGCCAGAGCAGCACATGCGTGTCGAGCAGGATCACGCCAGGGCGTCCCAGGGTTCCTCGAGTGGGGCCAGCACGTCGCCCGTGAGCCGGGTGGCCGGGTGCAGGCCGAAGGGCGAGGAGCGCCGCGCCGGCCTGGCCGGGTGCAGCTCCGCCACGGGCTGGCCGTTCTTGGTGATCACCAGCACCTCGCCGCTGGCGGCCACGTCGTCCATCAGGCCAAGGCAGCGGGCCTTGAACTGACTGGCGCTGATCTGCTGGGTCATGGATGGGGGGCCGAGGGGAGCGAGGGGGCAGGCCGGTGCTGACCGTGGTCATGACCATGGTAGCTAGCGGGCCGCGGCGGCCTTCCTAGGATCCCGGCCGATCGAACAGGCAGCGATGGCCGCGAAGGTGGAGATCTACGTGTGGCGGGCCTGCCCGTTCTGCATCCGCGCTGAGGGGCTGCTGAATCGCAAGGGCATCGACTACGTCGAGCACGCCATCGACGGCGATGAGCGCGCCCGCCAGGCCATGGCCGAGCGGGCTGGCGGCCGCCGCAGCCTGCCCCAGATCTTCATCAACGATCAGCCCGTGGGCGGCTGCGACGACCTGTACGCCCTGGAGCGCAGCGGCCAGCTCGACGCCCTGCTGGGGGTCTGATCTTGAGTTTTCCCAGCCAACCCGGGGCGGATAGCCAGCTGTTCGTGATCGACCCGATCGCCCAGTTGCGGCCCACCAAGGATTCCAGCGTGGCCCTGATGCAGGCGGCCGAGCGGGCCGGCCAGCAGGTGTGGGTGTGCACGCCCGCGGATCTGGCGGTGCACGGCCGCGATCCGGCCCATCAACCGCTGGTGCGGGCCCAGCCGCTGCACCTGGCTGCGATTCACCCCACCGCCAGCGGTTGGGAGCTGCCGGATCCCTGGTTCGAGGCGGCGGAACCGCGCTGGCTGCCCTTGGCCGCCTTCCCGCGGGTGTGGATGCGTAAGGACCCGCCGGTGGATGAGGCCTACCTCTATGCCACCCACCTGCTGGAGCTGGCGGAACGCCAGGGCACGCGCGTGCTCAACCGGCCGGCTTCCCTGCGGGCCTGGAACGAGAAGCTCGGCGCCCTGCGCTGGAGCCACCTGATGGCCCCCTCGCTGGTGGCCAGCCGCGTGGATCAGCTGGCGGCCTTCGCCGCCGAACACGGCGAGGTGGTGCTCAAGCCCCTCGGCGGCCGTGCCGGCCTGGGGGTGGTGCGCAGCCATGGTGAGGCGCCGGGCCTCAAGGCCTTGCTGGAGCTGGTCACCGGCCAGCAGCAGCTGCCAGTGATGGTGCAGGCCTTCCTGCCGGCGGTGGTGGCGGGCGACAAGCGCATCCTGCTGGTGGATGGCGAGCCCCTTGGGGCGGTGAACCGCCGCCCCGCGGCCGGGGAGTTCCGCAGCAACCTGGCAGTGGGCGGTCAGCCCGAGGCCTGCGAACTCAGCGATGCCGAGCGCCGCATCTGCGCCGAGCTGGCCCCCGCCCTGCGGGCTGAGGGGCTGTTCTTCGTGGGCATCGATATGATCGATGGCCGCCTCAGCGAGATCAACGTGACCAGCCCCACCGGTGTGCGCGAGGTGGAGCGCCTCGGCGGGATCCCCCTGGCGGATCACACGATGGAGCGCTTGCTCGCGGCAGGTTGAGGCGTCGGCGTTGCCTCTAGCAGGTCCATCAGCGGTGAGGGCCTGCCCAGTTCGTGGCCCTGGAAGCAGTGAATGCCGAGCGGCATCAACTGTTGCAAGGTGGCTTGATCTTCGATGCCTTCGGCCACTAACTCCATGCCCAGCCGTGGTGCTAACTCGGCGATCAGGCTGATGATGTGGAGTGCCCGATCGTCGGAGCGCATGGCCTGGATGAAGGCCTTGTCGATCTTCACGATGTCGGGGCTGAGGGACTTGAGCATCACCAGTGAGGAATAGCCGGTTCCGAAATCATCTAGAGCCAGGCTGATGCCGGCCCCACGCAACAGCTCCAGATTGCGCACCACCGGTGGCAGCGGCTCCAGCAGAGTGTTTTCGGTGAGCTCCAGCACAATCTGCTGGCCTTGCAACTGGCGGCTGCGGATGGCGTCCAGCAGGTTGCTGGCCAGGCGTGGGTCCGCCAGCTGGCTGGGGGCCAGGTTCAGAAACAGGCGCAGCTCGGGATCCGCTTCTTGCAGTTGCCGGAAGCCATCCAGCGACAGACGGATCAGTTCTGCTCCTAGCAGGTGCATCTGACGGTACTGCTCAGCGATCTCGAGGAACACCGAGGGTTCGACCCAGCCGCGTTCGGGATGCTGCCAGCGGGCCAGCGCCTCAACGCCGGTCTGCCCTCCGGCGGTGTCGCGTATCGACTGGAAGAACACCTGCAGCTGTTGGTTTTCGATGGCATCCATCAGATCGATGAACAGCTGATAACTGCTCAGTTGCGGAAACTGAACCACATCTTCGGGACCAACAATGCGATTGGCGCGGTTGCGTTTGGCCTGGTACATGGCCAGGTCAGAGCGCTGCATCACACCCGCCAAATTCTGTTCTCCTGGATCCACCAGCGTGATGCCGATGCTGAGGCTCACGGGGATACTGAGGTCGTCTAGCACGACCGGCTCCCGCATGGCATCCGTCATCTCTGTGGCCCGGACTCGTGCAGCGGCACTCAGGGCAGCTGGGCTTTGATCATGGAGATGGCTGAGATCGAGGATCATGGCCAGTTCATCACCGCCATAGCGAGCCAGAAAATCCTTGTGTCTCCCGAGTGCACCAAGGCGTTGGCACACAGTCAGCAGCACTGCGTCGCCGGTCGCGTGGCCAAAACTATCATTGATGATCTTGAATTTGTCGATATCGATGAAGAGAACTGCGAAGTGGCGTTGGGCCTGTTGAAGCTGTGCTGCCACAGCATGCAAGCGCTCGATGAAGTAATGGCGATTGGGCAGTTGCGTTAACGAATCGAACAGCGCGAGCTGTCGGGCGCTTTGCAGAAACGTCCGGAAGCGGCTTGTGGTTGCTTCAACGCCACTGCTGCTGGCCGCAGGGTTGCCGCTGGGTTGATGGCGAGCTGCGGGCAGCAGGTTGTCGATCAGTTGGTCGAGTTCGCGGCAGGTGTGACGCAGTCGCTGGTTGGCCTTGCGTTCCACCTGCCGCTCCCACAGCCGCTGCCGGCGGCGCTCCAGCATGCTGAAGCCCCGCAGCAGCAGAGCGGCCAGTGGGATGGTTAGGAGGAGGGGGAGGTCGCTTTGCAGGGCGTCCTGAAAGGCCACGCCCCTGCTGGTGCGCTGCAGGCCCAGCACCTTGCCTTCGCTGGAGTGCACGGGCGGTTCGATCGCGTCGCTGTGGCCGGTGTTGGTCGTTAGCGGGATCAGCTGACGCTGCAGGTTGAGCAGGTGGCGCCGCATGGCCGGGGGGTCGTCGCGGCGGGGCAGGGGCTGGAGCAGCGCCAGAGTTCCCGCCCTTGGTGTTTCAAGGTTGTTGCCCGTGATCGGGGTGGCGGAGCCGAGGAAGAACGAGCCGCTGCTGTCCTTGCAGGCCAGGCGGATCTTGCTGGCATTGCCGGTTAAACGCTGAAGGTTGTCCCTCACGCAGCGAATCAGGGCAGCTCCGTTGCTCTCACGCAGGGGAGGGCTGCTGTAGGTCTGCACTGTGGAGCCGTCGGGCCGCAGCATCAGCATCACCGTCCCGTTGTTGAACAGAGCGGCGGTCTGCAGATCGGATCGGACGAAGTCCGGATTCTGGCCTTTGGCGAACCGGTACGCATCGCTCCAGTGGCCCCAGTCCCAGGCGTCGCGATCGGTATCTGCGAGCGTGGCTTCCAACAGTGCCAGGGAGTCGTTGCGGGCGATGTCCCGCAACTTCAGGAGGTCGTTGGTGTGATGGATCAGGTGCAGCGCCGCCACAGGGCAGACCACCAGGCTCACGAGAACGCCCAAGCGCAGTGTGCGCTGCGGATTCAGCTTTTCCTCCCGCATCCAGGAGCGCAGCAGCCGTAGCGGGGTGAGCATCCCTCGGCTGGCAACGTGAATCCGACTCACCATAAGGGCGTTCGCCTGAATCCGCCTCAACCGGGCCAGGCCGGCAGGCTGAGCTGCTGCTGCAGCACCCCCAGCTTCAGATCCACCTCCTGCAGCTCCTTCTCCGGCACGGAGCCCTGCACCAGGCCGGCCCCGGCGGTGAGCTCCAGCCGCTGGCCCTGCAGGCGGCCGCTGCGGATCGCCACCCGCAGTTCCAGGTCGCCTTCGGTGTCGATCCAGCCGATCGGCGCGGCGTAGTGCCCGCGCTCGAAGGGCTCCAGGCTGCGCAGGGCCGCCATCGCCTCGCGGCGGGGCAGGCCCGCCACCGCCGGGGTGGGATGCAGGGCTCCCGCCAGGGCGAGGGGCTGCTGATCCTGGAGGGCGGCGGTGATCGGCGTGTGCAGATGCACCAGCTGGCCGTGGCGGGCCAGGCGCGGATGGCGGGGCCGGCGGGGGGTCAGGCCCGCGGCGCTGAGTGCAGCGCTGATGGCATCCACCACCAGCTCGTGTTCGCGGCGGTCCTTCTCCGAGTGGGGCAACTGGGCCGCGGCGGCGCCGATCGGTGCGGTGCCCGCCAGGGCATCGCTGCGCAGCTGGCGCTGGCGCACGGTGAGCAGCCGCTCTGGCGAGGCCCCCAGCAGGGCCGGTGCATCGCCCTGCTGCCAGAGGAAGCGGCAGCTGCCGGGTTGGCGCCGGCGCAGTTCACGGAGCAGTTGCAGGGGATCGAGGGGGCGATCCAGCAGCAGGTCTTGGCGCACGGCCAGCACGAGCTTGCGCAGCCGGCCGGTTTCCACCAGCTCCAGCCCCCGCTCCACCGCGGAGCGGTAGCCCTGCTGCCAGGGGGAGCGGTGGCGGATCGCCGCTGCCGGCTGCGGTTCGGCGCTGGGCTGCAGGCGCTGCAGGCGCTCCGCCTGCTCCCACAACTCCTCGGCCAGGGAGCGGGCGCTCACCTCGCCGCCGAGGCTGCGCTGCAGGCGCAGCCAGCAGTGGCGCCCCTGGCGGCTCAGCTGCCAGCGGGGCAGCACGGCCTGCACGCCGGGCACACCCTCCCCCTCCTGCAGGGGGCTGTCGAAGAAGGCGAAGGCCAGCAGCACCCGCGGCCGCGCCAGCGGCGGGCAGCTCTGGGGTGCCGCCAGGCGGCTCAGGCTCACGGTGCTGAAGCGCTGAGCCAGCTCGAAACGCCGCGGACCGCTCAGTTCCAGGCTGTTGGTGCGGCCGCAGGCCGCCAGGCACAGGCCGGGGGCGCTGTCCCAGAGGAAGCGGAAGCGTTCGTGGCCCTCCAGCTGCGGCAGCAGCGCCAGCGGATCGGCCTGGGGCAGCGGCAGGGCCAGGCTGAGCACACCCTCTCCGTCGAGCTGGCGGGCACCGTCCGCAGCGGCCGCCAGCAACTCTTCAAAGCGGGTTGTGACGCTGGCGTGGGCCTGCACCCGGATGCAACCGAAGCGGCTGCTCAAATGTATGGGCCTTCCCGCGCCGCACGTTGCCGTCGCCCGCGTCCGAGCCTCAGGTCGTCGCAAGCCTTCACGCCGCCGGGGCGCCGGAGCGGCGGCGGTTGTGGCGGGCCGCCATCAAGTGGCCGATGTATGCGGTGGCGGTGATGCCGGTGCTGCTGGCGGCCGGCTGGCGCCTGAATCAGGGGCTGCCGGTGCGACCGGAGCAGCTGCTGCTGTTTCTGCTGGCGGCGGTGCTGCTGCTGGCCTGGGAAAACCTGGCCAACGATGTGTTCGATGCCGACACCGGCGTGGACACCCACGGCAAACCCCACTCCTTGGTGAACCTCACCGGCCGGCGCGACCGGGTGGCCCTGCTGGCCAACGGCGCCCTGCTGCTGGGCCTGGCCCTGATGGCCCTGGTGGCTCTGCGCAGCAGCGGGGCGGTGCTGGCCCTGGTGCTGGCCTGCTGCGGCATCGGCTACGCCTACCAGGGCCCGCCGCTGCGCCTGGGCTACCGGGGCCTGGGGGAACCGCTGTGCTGGATAGCCTTCGGGCCGCTGGCCACCGCCGCTGGCCTGCTGGCCCTGGCGCCGGCCGGCGCCGCCGGCGGTGTGCCCTGGCGTGTCGCCATCGAGCTGGGCAGCGGCCCCGCCCTGGCCACCACGCTGGTGCTGTTCTGCTCCCACTTCCACCAGGTGGCGGAAGACGCAGCCCACGGCAAGCGTTCGCCGGTGGTGCGCCTCGGCAGCGGCCGGGCGGCGGGTCTGGTGCCCTGGTTCGTGGCCGCCAGCCTGGCCTGCCAGTGGGCGCCGGTGCTGGTGGGGCAGTGGCCGCTCACGGCGCTGCTCAGCGCCGCCGGCCTGCCGTCCGCCCAGGCCCTGATCCGGCTGCTGCGCCAGCACCACCGCGAGCCGGAGCGGATCATCGGCAGCAAGTTTCTGGCCCTGCGCTTTCAGGCCCTGAGCGGCCTGGGGCTGGCCCTGGGGTTGGCGATCGGCCCCGCGTGCGCCGCCTGGATCGGTGCTGGCCGCTGACGCGCTGCGGCTGCAGTGGCGGCCTTACCGTTTTCTGCTGCCGCGGGCGATGGTGACCAGCCAGGGGGCCTGGCGCGAGCGGCGCGGTTGGCTGCTGCGGCTGCAGGCGGGCCCTGGCCGCCTGGGCTGGGGAGAGGCCCTGGCGGAGCCGGAGGCCTGGGGGGTGCTGCAGCAGGCGATTCACGCCCTGCCGGCCGTTCTGGAGCGCGAGGCCCTGGAGCGGCAGCTCCCCTCGCTGCCGCTGCCGCTGGCCTGCGCCGCTGGCCTGGCCCTGGCGGAGCTCGATGGCCTGGGCGACCCCGCGGCCGGCGGCTGGCGCCCGGCACCGCCCTCCGCCTGGCTGCTGCCGGCGGGCGAGGCCGCCCTGGAGGCCCTTGAGGCGGTGCTGGGCGCTGCCGCAGCCCAGGCCCTGCCGCTCACGTTCAAGTGGAAGGTGGCGGCCGGCAGCGATGCCGAGGAGCGGGCGCTGCTGGAGCGCCTGTTGCAGCACCTCCCGGCTGGGGCCCGGCTGCGGCTCGATGCCAATGGCGGCTGGAGCCGGGCCACGGCCGCCGCCTGGGCCCGGCGGCTGCAGGCGGACCCGCGGCTGGAGTGGCTGGAGCAGCCTCTGGCTCCAGAGGATCAGCCGGGCCTGGAGGCGCTGGCGGCGCAGCTGCCGGTGGCCCTGGATGAATCGCTGCGGCTGCGGCCTGGGTTGATGGCGGCGGGCGCCTGGTGCGGCTGGCAGGTGCGGCGGCCGCTGCTGGAGGGGGATCCCCGGCCGCTGCTGGCCGCCCTGCGGGCCGGCACGCCACGGCTGATGCTGAGCACAGCGCTGGAAACCGGGATCGGCCGGCGGCTGGTGCAGCACCTCGCCGCCCTGCAGGCCGGCGGCCCCACCCCCACCGCCCCTGGCCTGGCCCCGGGCTGGCGGCCTGCCGGACCGCTGTTTGCGGCGGATCCGGCGGTGGTTTGGGAGGCGGCGGCATGAGCGGCTTCGCCCGGCTGCTGCTGGCGGAGAGGGAGCAGGCGGCCCTGGCGGCTCAGCTGCTGCAGGGTTGGGCCCAGGGAGCGGTGCTGGCGGTGGCGGCACCGCAGGAACGGACGTTGCTGGAGGCGGCCCTGCCCCAGCGCTGGCCGGCGGGGCTGGCGGCGGATCTCGGTGCCGCCGTGGTGCTTGGCACGGGCGGCAGCAGCGGCGGCAGGGGGTGGTGCCTGCAGCCGCTGCAGGGGTTGCAGGCCAGCGCGCAGGCCTGTGGCAGCTGGTTGCGGGGGCTGGGCTTCGATCCCCCCGCCACGCAGCTGTTCAACCCGTTGCCGCTCCATCACATCAGTGGTCTGATGCCCCTGCTGCGCAGCGAGGCCTGGGGGGCGGAGCATCGCTGGCTGACGCCGGCGCTGATGCGGGATCCGGTGCGCCTGCTGGCGGAGGCCACGCCTGAGCCGGATCGCCCAGCCCTGCTCTCGCTGGTGCCCACACAGCTGCAGCGCCTGATCGAGAGCGCCGAAGGCCAGCGCTGGCTGGCCGGTTTTGCCCTGATCTGGGTGGGCGGTGCGGCGCTGCCGCCGGCGCTGGCGCAGCGCTGCCGGCAGCAGGGGCTGCGGCTGGCTCCCTGCTACGGCAGCACCGAAACCGGTGCGATGGTGACGGCCCTGGCCCCGCAGGCCTTCCTCGCCGGTGCGGTGGGCTGCGGCCCTGCCTTGCCCCACGCTCAGCTGCGGCTCGCCGCCGATGGCGCCCTGGAGATCCGCGCCAGCAGCCTGGCGGCCGGGTGTCTGGTGGCGGGGCGCTTGGTGCCGCTGCCCCTGCGTGGGGGCTGGTGGCCCAGCGGGGATCGCGCTGCGTTCACCCCCGAAGGGCTGCAGTGGTGCGGCCGGCTGGATGGGGCGATCAGCAGCGGTGGCGAAACGGTGTTCCCCGAGCAGGTGCAGGCCCAGCTGCTGGAGCGCGCTGCCGCTGCGGGGCTGCAGCTGGAGGCGCTGCTGGTGCTGCCGGAAGCCGATCCGCTCTGGGGCGCGCGGCTCGTGGCCCTGGTGCGGCCGCAACCTGGGCCCGCGCTCCTCCACCAGCTGGAGGCCCTGGCTCGGGAGTTGCCCCCCAGCCAGCGCCCGCGCCGCTGGCTGCTCTGCCCGGAGCTGGCGCCCACCGCAGCGGGCAAGTGGGATCGCAGCCGTTGGCGAGCCTGGGTGGCGCAGCAGCCCTAAAGCGGCTGCACACCACCCCCCAGGGCCGAGGCTTCCAGCCAGCGCTGGATGGCCTCCGGCAGGGTGCAGCGGCGCCGGCTGGCGCTGTGGATGGCCAGATGCCGCGTCAGCGCTTCGGCCACCGGCTGATCGCCGCTGCGGAAGCGGTAGTGCAGCTCAAAGCAGCCCGGATCGAGCCGGCGGGGCTCCAGCTGAATCGCCAGGGGGTCGCCGCACACCAGCGGCCGCTGGAAATCGGCGCTGCAATGCACGATCGGCAGGGCCACCTC
>JBJTHL010000040.1:0-7383 GCA_046094445.1 Vulcanococcus sp. | reverse complement strand
GACGCGATCCTGCCCCCCGGCACCGGCGCGATTCTGGCGGTGGCGGCTTCGCGCCCCACCGTGGTGGCCACCAAGGACGGTTCCATCCGTGTGGCCAACCAGATGCAGGTGAATCTCACCTGCGATCACCGGGTGATCTACGGCGCCCACGCCGCCGCCTTCCTGAAGGATCTGGCCCAGCTGATCGAAACCAACCCCGAATCCCTGGCCATCTGATCCACAGTTGCCCCTGCCTTGCCGAGGGCGGGGGCACCGGCCCGCCTGTTGATGTCGTCCGAGTCCGCTGATCAGCGCCTGTCGAGCTACGTGTTCGACCTGCCGGAATCCTTCATTGCCCAGCGTCCGGTGGAGCCGCGCCACGCGGCACGCCTGCTGGCGGTGGATCCCGTGCCACCTTACGGCGGCAGCGCTCCATTCCCCTGCCGTCATCGCACGGTGTGGGATCTACAGGCTGAATGGCGCCCTGGCGATCTGCTGGTGGTGAACAACACCCGCGTGCTCAAGGCGCGGCTGCAGGCCCGCCGCCCCAGCGGCGGTGCCGTGGAATTGCTGGTGCTGGAGCCATGGGCCGCCAGCGACTGGCTCTGTCTGGCCCGCCCCGCCAAGCGGCTCAAACCCGGCGAGATCCTGCAGCTGGAGCACGAGGGGCAGCCGCCCTTGCCGTTGCCGATCGTGGCCGTGGATCCCGCCAGCGGTGGCCGGGTGGTGCGCTTCCCGCCGGAGTGCACCGGCCCGGAGGCGATCGAAGCGTTGCTGATGCGCTACGGCGAGATCCCGCTGCCGCCCTACATCCACCAGCACAGCGACGACGACGACACCCGCTACCAGACCTGCTACGCCTCCCGCCCGGGAGCCGTTGCGGCGCCAACGGCGGGCCTGCACCTCAGCGATGCCCTGCTGCGTGCGATCCGTGAGCGGGGCGTGCACCTGGCGGAAACCACCCTGCATGTGGGCCTCGGCACCTTCCGCCCGGTGGAAACCGAAGACCTCTCGCAGCTGCAGCTCCACAGCGAATGGGTGGAGGTGAGCCCCGCGCTGGTGGCGGCCGTGGCAGCCTGCCGCAGCCGGAGCGGCCGCGTGATCGCCGTGGGTACCACCAGCGTGCGCAGCCTGGAGGCGGTGGCCCAGCTTCACGATGGCGTGCTGCAGCCCCACTGCGGCCCGGTGAATCTGGTGATTCAGCCTGGGTATCGCTTTGCGCTGGTGCAGGGCTTGCTCACCAATTTCCACCTGCCGAAGAGCTCGCTGTTGCTGCTGGTGAGCGCGCTGATCGGCCGTGAGCGTTTGCTGGATCTCTATGCGCAAGCCAAGCAGGAGGGCTACCGCTTCTTCTCCTACGGCGATGCCATGTGGATCCCACCGGAGGCGGTGCTGGAGTCGGCGCGTCCGCTGTTGGCGGCCCCGGCAGATTCCTGAGGGTGACCCAGCGGGCTCCGGCCGAGAGCGTCATGGTTGCCTGTCAGGGCGGACGTGATCAGGCGGGGCGGGGTTCACCATCCAGACAGCAAAAAGCCCCCGGTGTCATCGGAGGCTTGCGATGCGATTTATGCCACGGGCCAAGGGCCTGTGGCATCAGCCGAAGGAAATCAGACCTCAGGCGGCAGCCAGGTTGGCAGCCACAAAATCCCAGTTCACCAGCTTGTCGAGGAACGTGGTGATGTAGTCGGGACGGCGGTTCTGGTAGTCGAGGTAGTAGGCGTGCTCCCACACATCCATGGTGAGCAGAGCCTTCTGGCCATGGGCCAGGGGCAGATCGGCGTTGCCGGTTTTGGTCACCTTGAGGGTGCCGTTGTCGAGCACCAGCCAGGCCCAGCCGCTACCGAACTGGGTGGCGCCGGCAGCCTTGAACTCAGCAACGAAGGTCTCGAAGCTGCCGAAATCTGCGTTGATCTTGTCGGCCAGGGCGCCGCTGGGAGTGCCGCCGCCACTGGGTTTGATGCACTGCCAGTAGAAGCTGTGGTTCCAGACCTGAGCAGCGTTGTTGAACACACCGGCCTTGCTGGCGTCACCGGCAACCGCGGTGATGGTGTCTTCCAGGCTCTTGCCCTCAAGCTCGGTGCCGGCCACCAGATTGTTCAGGTTGGTGACGTAGGCGTTGTGGTGCTTGCCGTGGTGGAACTCGAGCGTGTTGCGGGAGATGTGGGGCTCCAGCGCGTCGAGGTCGTAGGGCAGCGCGGGCAACGTGTGAGCCATGGGACGGGGAGACGTGCTTGTCGGTGCCCGGCCTGTTGCCGAACACCCTTGAATCCTAACGATCGCAACAGGTTTCGAAAGTCGGGAGAACCGCCCTGGGCTCACAGCGGCAGTACCCCCCTGGTTCGGAGGCGGCCAGGTGAAGCTGGCGGTCTGGGGGGTGGGTTCGTGGGGTGTCTTATGGGAGATATCCGTGGATATCCACCAAAGGACAGCGTCGCCCAACACAGTCCCCTGTCCCGGCTGGGCTGTCTCAGCTGGGCTGTCTCAGCTGGGTTGTTTGAGCCCCTCGGCGGCGCTGACGCAGCTGGGGTGAGCAAACGCTGCGGGCGGGGTGATCAGCGGCCGATCTTGAGCAGTTCCACCTCGAAGATCAGGGTGGCGTTGGGGGGGATCACGCCGCCTGCACCGCGCTCGCCGTAGGCCAGATCGGGGGGAATCACCAGCTTGCGCTTGCCGCCCACCTGCATGCCGGCCACGCCTTCATCCCAGCCCTTGATCACGCGGCCGGCACCCAGAGGGAAGGAGAAGGGGCCGCGGCCGTAGCTGCTGTCGAACTCCTTGCCGTTCTCCAGGGTGCCTCGGTAGTTGACCGACACGCTCTCTCCAGCGGTGGCTTCGGGGCCGTTGCCGATCACCAGGTCGGTGATGCGCAGACCGCTGGGGGTGGTGCGCTCCTTGGCGGCCACCAGGTCGCCGCCGAGGGCTGAAGCCCCCCCTGCGCCACCGCCAGCGGCGATCAGATCGGGAGACACGTCGCTGGCCATGGTGAACAGGCTGGGGTTGGGATCTTCAGGGTCGAGCTCGAAGGCGCCAGCGGTGGCTGCCGGCGTTGCGGCAGCCCGCACAACAGCTTCTGCAGCGCTGCTGGGCCCGGCCGCCACCACCGTGGAGGGTGCTACGAGCTGGCTCACAAGAGCCAGCAGCAGGCAGGCCACGCATACGGCCGAGCTGATCAGGATGTCGCGCATGGGCTGGTTCGAGCACGCCAAGTTGCGGATTCTGCCCCAGCCGCCGCAGCGGCGGGGGGGCTTCAATCCGGCAGCTCGCCGTAGCCGCTGCTGCGTTGTTGGCGTAGCTGCTGTTCGAGCCGATCGATGCGGCCGCGCAATTCATCGAGCTCCCGCTGGCGGGCCAGCCCCAGGTCCTGCAGGAGATGGTCGAGGTTGCTCTCCATCTGCCGCTCGGTCTGCTTCTCCAGTTCCGGGTTCTCGCCCCGCAGGCTGGAGAGCACCTCCTCCACCAGGGTGGCGGCCTGGGCTGGATCCAGGCGGCCGCTGCTCACCCAGGCCTGGGTGACGCCCCGCAGTCGCTCCGCCACCAGGCTCGTGGTGCCCAGACCACGCACCAGCAGCTGCTGCAGGGGATTGGTGGGGTCCATGGTGGATCGGATGGGTGCTCCTCCAAACCATGGCCTTCCCTACGGTTGTTGGCCATGGCAGACAACCGGCCGTTGAGGGGGATCGCCGCCATTGCAGCAGGGTTGCTCGCTGGGGCGGCGCTGCCACCCCTGGGCTGGCCACCCCTGCTCTGGCTGGCTCTCGTGCCCCTGTGGGCCCTGGGGCCGTGGTCGGCCGCGTTGTGGGGTGCGGCCGCTGTGCTGATCAGCCACCGCTGGTTGCTGGGCCTGCACCCGCTCGATTGGGTGGGGGTGCCGCTGCCGTTGAGCCTGCCCCTGTGCCTGCTCCTGCTGGCGGGGTGCGGGCTGCTGGGTGGTCTGCTGGTGGCCTGCTGGTGCTGGCTGGTGCAGCGGCTCGGCCCGGAGCGCTGGGCCACGGCCTTGCTGGCGGCGGCGCTCTGGGGCCTGGCGGAGGTGTTGCTGGCCAAGGGCCCGCTGTTCTGGATCGGGCTGGGGGCAGCGGCCCTGCCGGGCGATCCCCTCCTGGCCGGCCTGGCGCAGCTGGTGGGGGCTGGCGGCCTGGCCGCCGTGGAGCTGCTGCTGGGCTGGGGGCTCTGGCGTGTGCTGGTGCTCTGGCACGGGCGGCGGGTGGTGCCCTGGCGTGCGGCCATGGCCTGGCTGCTGGGTGTGGCGCTGCTGCATGGGCTGGGCTGGCAGCGCTTGGCGGCCGTTGCTGCGCCACCGCTGGCATCGGCGTCGTCGCCGCGGGCATTGCTGGTGCTGCAACCGGCGATTCCCACCCGCCGCAAGTTCGATGCCGACCAGCAACTCCTGATGCTGCGACAGCTGGATCACGCCCTCGATCAGGCGGAACGGCTGGGCAGTGCGGCACTCCTGCTCCCGGAGGGGGCGCTGCCGTTGGGACAGCCCTTGCCGCGGCCGGCAGCCGTGGAGGTGCTCAGCGGTGGCTTCCGTCTGGTGGGGGAGCAGTTGCGCAGTGCCCTGCTGGTCTTCCCCCCCGGTGCCCAGGATGCCGCCACCGCTGCCGCGGTGGACAAGCACCGGCTTGTGCCCCTGGGGGAGTGGATCCCCGGGGCCGGGCTGATGCGCTGGGCGGGGCTGTCGGCGGTGGGGGGCGTGGACCCTGGCCCGGCATCGCGGCTGCTGCGGCGGCCTGCGGGGCCCGTGGCGGTGGCCATCTGCTACGAGATCGCCGATGGGCAGGCCCTGGCAAGCGCCAGCCGTGAGGGGGCGCAGTGGCTCGTGGCCAGCGCCAACCTCGACCCCTACCCGCTGCAGCTGCAGGAGCAATTCAGCGCCCTGGCCCAGCTGCGGGCCATTGAGGCGGGGCGCTGGCTGGTGAGCAGCGCCAACACTGGACCGAGCCTGGTGGTGGATGCGGCCGGGGTGGTGCGCCAACGGTTGCCGCCAGGCCGGGCCGGCACCCTGGCCGCCAGCGTGCAGCCGCGCTGGGAGCTCACCCCCTACAGCCGCTGGGGCGAGGCACCGCTGGTGTTGACGGCCGTTGTGTCCTTGCTCGTCTTGTGGCGAGTCCGGGTGCGACAGTGCTGAGATTGTTATGCAGTTGGTGTTGCGGCCCTTGGCTTGGTGGCTGACGGCCGGTCGCTGGCGGCTGACGCTCGGCGCTGGCCTGGCCTTGGCGCTGAGTGTGCCGGTGGTCGGTATGGCCTCCGCCCGTGAGCCTGTTTCCCCCTGGCTGGCCCAGCTGCGGCGGCTCGGGGTGCAGGTGCTGGAGCAGCCGAGCTGCGGCGGTCCCGGCCAGCTGGCCACGTACAACATGGGCCTGAATCAGCTCTGTCTCAGCTGGGAGCTGCAGGGGCAGCCGCAGCTGCGCGAGCGGGTGCTGCGCCATGAGCTGGTGCACGTGGTGCAGGACTGTCTCGATGGTCTGGCCACCCCCACCTCGCTCACCCTGGCTGCGGGGCTGCGGACCACCGGTTCGTTCAGTGATCAGCAGCTGGCCGGGTTCTTCCTGCAGGAGCTGCGGGCGCAGGGCAACCTCCAGCACGTGGTGGCCACCACAGCGCTCCTGCCCCAAGACAGCCGCCAGCGGGAAATCGAGGCCTATGCCCTGCAGGGGGATCCGGGCCTGGTGGAGCGTCTGCTGGCGACGCGCTGCCAGCCGCTCTAGGCCGCCAAGGCCATAAAAAAGCGCCCTTGCGGGCGCTGGGTTGCTCAGAACACCTGGGAGTGGGTGTTGCTCAGGCTGGCGAGCTGGGCCTGATGCAGGCGCTGGGCCTTCAGGATCCGCTCACGGATCAGAGCGAGGTGGTTCACGAACGTGCCTCCACAACGGCAGCCCCGTTCCCTGCTGCCAAGGCATGCGTCCCGCGGGGGGATGAACGTATCAAAACCGTAGCAACGGCTACCACCTCTGGGGTGTTCGTGCTGCTACCGGCACCTTGTGCTCTGCGTTGCACCCAACGGGCTGAGGCCCGCTGCATTCCTGCTCAGCCGCTGCCTGAATGTGGGGGTGCTGCTGCCGATCTGCCCCATGGATGCCGCCCCCAGTGCACCGCTTCAGCTCTGGCCCCTGGAGGCGCTGCCGTCTCTGCCGCCGCTGCGGATTGCGGTGGTGGGCCATGTGGAGTGGGTGAGCCTGGTGGCGGTGGAGCAGCTGCCGCAGCCGGGCACGATTTCCCAGGGCAGCGCCTTCCGCGAGGAGCCCGCCGGTGGCGGCGCTGTGGTGGCCGCCTGCCTGGCCCGGTTGCTGGGGCAGCCGGTGCCCTTCTTCACGGCCCTGGGCCGCGATCCCATCGGGCCGCCGGCGGCGGAGCGGTTGCAGGCGCTGGGGCTCGCGTTGCACGTGGCCTGGCGTGAGGCGCCAACCCGCCGGGGCCTGAGCCTGGTGGATGGCCAGGGCGATCGGGCGATCACCGTGATCGGCGAGCGGCTCAGCCCCACTGCCGCCGATCCACTGCCCTGGGGGGAGTTGGCCAGCTGTGATGGGGTGTTCGTCACCGCCTGCGACGCGCCCGGCCTGCGGGCCTGCCGCCAGGCGCGCGTCCTGGCCGCCACGCCGCGGTTGCGCTTGCCGGTGCTCCAGCAGGCCGGGGTGCCCCGGGATGCGCTGATCGGCAGCGGTCTGGATCCCGGCGAGGCCCGGCCCGATGGGGCGCTGCAGCCGCCCCCGCGGTTGCGCATCGCCACCGAGGGGGCCGCCGGTGGCCTGGCCACGCCCGGCGGCCGCTTTGCCGCACCACGGCTGACGGCGCCGGTGATCGATTCCTACGGCTGCGGCGACAGCTTCGCCGCCGGCGTAACCGCCGGTCTGGCGGCGGGCTGGAGCCTGGAGCAGGCCATCAGCCTCGGCTGCCATTGCGGCGCCGCCTGCGCCACCCACCTGGGTCCCTATCCACCAGAGCCGGCCGATGGGGGGCAAGCTGCTGAACAGCTAAACCCATCCGCCGATGCGCCAGCTGAGCTGGGCTGAGTTCGATCAGGCCGTGACCCACATCGCCGCCAGCTGCGCCGGCCAGTCGTTCTGCGGCATCCATGGCATCCCTCGGGGTGGCCTGGTGCTGGCGGTGGCCCTCAGCCACCGCCTGGCGCTGCCGTTGCTGCCGGTGGCGCAGGCGGGCTGCCTGGTGGTGGACGATGTGGTCGAAACCGGCCGCACCCTGGAGCCGCACCGCCAGCTCGTTGACGCACGGCTGGTGGTGTGGGTGAGCAAGCTGGAGCCGCAGGGGTGGCAGGCCGTTGAGGTGACCCACGCCACCAGCCGTGCGTCAACGAGCTGGCGGTGCGGCTCCAGGGTGCGGCCGGTTTCGACCACATCGTCCACCACCAGGCAGCCCGCCTGCGCCACCGGCAGCAACGGCAGCGCCAGG
>JBJTHL010000039.1:0-4419 GCA_046094445.1 Vulcanococcus sp. | reverse complement strand
TATCTCTACTGCTATCGCGTGGCCGGCACCGTTGGCCTGATGACCCAGGAGGTGATGGGTGTGGATCCCGCCTACACCTCGGCCCCCTGGAGTGAGCGGTCCTCACCCACGTCGCGCAGGATGTTGGTGAGCTGATTGGCGATGCCCAGGGCCACCGCCGCTTCGCTGGTATCGGGCCGTTCGCTCCAGGGCGCAGAGGTATAGGCAGGGTCCACTCCCATCACCTCCTGGGTCATCAGACCCACCGTGCCAGCCACGCGATAGCAGTACAGATAAAGATGATCAAAATCGGTATAGCGCGTGGTGGTGAGATCCATGCGCATGCCCTCGATCATGTCGAGGTAGGGCTGCAGGGGCTGGGGATAGCGCTCGATCGTGTCGCGCATCACCAGATCCAGGCCATCGCGCACCTCGCCGGCGAACAGGGCACGGGTGCGCTGTTCCCAGGCATCCAGCCGCAGCGCCAGCTCCTCCACCGGCCGGGCCATGGCCTCAGGGCTGTCCATCAGCTCATCGGTGCGGCGGCACCACACATAAATGGCCCAGATGGCCCGGCGTTTCGCCGGTGGCATCAGCAACGTGCCGAGATAGAAGGTTTTGGCCCACTCCGCGGTCTCGCGGCGGCAGGCCTCATAGGCCTCCACCAGCGAGGGCAGGGTGGCGGCAGCGGCAGGGGCAACTGCCACAGGCTTCAGGCCACCACGGCAACCTTGGCGCCACCGGCCGCGCTGGCCAGCGGAGACTCGGCAATCGCGGCCGCGCACTGCTTGCCACTGAGCACAGCCCCTTCCATCGAGGCCAGGTAGCGCTGCATCGTGTAGCAGCCAGCCAGGAAGAAATTGGCGATGGGGCTGGCCTGGTCGGGGCGCAGTTGCTGGCAGCCGGGCACGGTCTTGTAGACCGACAGCGGCGTTTTCACCACGATCGCCTTGCGCAGCTGGGCCTGATCATCACCGGTGAAATGCATCGGGAACAGGCGCTTGAGCTCCTCCAGCGTGGCGGCCACGATCTCGTCATCGGAGCGACCGATCCAGTCCTTGGCGGGGGCGAACACCAGCTCCAGCATCGAGCGCTCGGGGTCTTCGTATTCGCGGCAGGTGTTGCTCATATCGGCATACACACTCAGCAGCGGGCTGCGGCTGAACAGGAGGTGGTCGATCTCGGTGAGCTTGCGATCAAACCAGAGGTGAATGTTGATCACCGGCACGCCATTGAGGCCATCCAGCTTCTTGAAGTAGGGGATCTCCTTCCAGGGCTCGGGGAGCAGCAGCTTGAAGGGATCCACGGGCATGGCGCTCACGTAGGCATCGGCTTTGAGGCTGTAGCCCTCCTTGCCTTTGATGCCACCGATGCGGAAGCCGCTCACCGTTCCATCGGCATTGAGTTCGATCTCACGCAGGGGTGAATCAAGGTGAACTTCGCCGCCGCGGGCGGTGATGTAATCCACCATCGGCTGACAGAGGCGCTGGGGCGGGTTGCCATCCAGAAACGCCATTTTCGAGCCATCGCTTTCCTGCAGGAAGCGATTCAGCGCCGTGAGCACCACTGTGCTGGAGATCTCGTCGGGATCAATGAAATTCAGCGCCTTGGCCATGGCGATGAACACCTCATCGTTCACCCGCTCAGGAATGTTGTGCAGCCGCAGCCACTCGGTCCAGGAATACTGGTCGCACTCCTCCACGTACTGCTGCCCCCGCAGCATCGCCGGCACCAGGCCCAATCCGAAGGCAATTTTCTCCGGCCAGGTGAGCAGATCATTGTTGCCGAGGATCGCGGCCACACCGTTGAACGGGGCGGGGATCTCGGGGAAATCGAAGCGGCTGTAGGTGCCCGGTGTTTCCTTCTGGTTGAAGATCATCGAATGGCTCTTCCACTGCAGCCGGTCCTCGATGTCGAGCTCCTTGAACAGTTGGCGCATGTTGCGGTAGGCGCCGAAGAAGATGTGCAGGCCGGTCTCGTACCAGTCGCCGTCCTCGTCCTGCCAGGCCGCCACCTTGCCGCCGAGCACATCACGGGCCTCCACCACCACCGGGGTGTGGCCGGCGTCGCAGAGGTACTTGGCACAGGCCAGACCAGCCAGGCCAGCACCGGCAATGGCGACGCGCATGAAAAAGCCCCAATCTGCAAGCAACCTTAAAAGGTGCAACGCCCGCAAGCGCCCACCGAGGCCCGGCAACCCAGGCCCGGCAGCCGCCGTCAGGGCGGCGAACCGCAACGGCCCCAGGGCTTCCTAAAGTTGAGCAGCCGGCCTCAAGCTGCCGCCCCGCGCCGCCGCCCAGAGCTGACATCCCAAGCCGAGCAAGCACCATGGCCGACATGCTGATCAAATCCACCACCCGCCACGTGCGCCTGTTCACGGCCCGGGTGGAGAACGGACAGCTGGTGGCCGATGCCAGCCAGCTCACGCTGGATCTCGATCCCGACAACGAATTCCTCTGGGATGCCAGCAGCCAGGAGGCCTTGCAACAGCGCTTCCGCCAGCTGGTGGACGCCAGCGCCGGCGCCGATCTCACCGACTACACCCTGCGGCGCATCGGCTCCGAACTGGAAGGCACGATCCGCCAGCTGCTGCAGGCGGGCCAGCTGCGCTACAACCCAGGCTGCCGGGTGCTGAACTACTCCATGGGTCTGCCCCAGAGCCCTTCAGCGGCCTGAGCCGTCTGCCATCACGATGAGCCGCTCCCCCTACGGCCGCTCCTGGTCTCCCGACAGCGCCTACCGCGATGGCCGCACCCGTGAGCGGGGCGGCTACGACGACAGCCGCCGGGGAGGCGATCCCTATGACGAGCGCTACGAAGGGCGGCCGGGCCGTGGTCGCGGCGGCCCGGGGGGCCCCGGGGGTGGCGGCAGCGCGCCCGGCCCGGGGTTTCAGTTCAACATCGCCACCGTTGCGGTGCTGGCCGGGGTGTTGGTGGTGGGCATCGGTATCGGCACCGGCCTCTCCAGCACCACCCAGGGCAACCAGGGCAACATCGCCAGCTCCCAGCAGCTGGACATGGCCGTGGCCGATCCGGAGTTCTGCAAGCAATACGGCGCCAGCGCCTTCGTGCAGGACCTGCAGCTTTACACAACCATGAACCCCTCCACCAGCTTCGTGACCCAGCCGAAGCTGCAACCGGGCTGCGTGATCCGGCGGGAGAACTGGGCCGTGCTGCAGAAGGAAGGGGCGATCAGCGCCGAGCAGATGCGCCAGTGCAAACAGCGTATGAACACCTTCGCCTACATCGGCTCGGTGAAGGACAAACCCGAGGTGCGCTGCGTCTACCAGACCGACACCGTGGACAACAAGTTCGTCACCAAGGGCGTCGCCGACGACACCGTGGGCGTGACCCCGGAAGCCGATCAGTTCTGAGGTCGAACATCTGGCCTCAGACACGATGGCCTGAGACAAATGGCCTGAGACAAATGGCCTGAGACAGCTGGCTTCAGACCGGCGCCGCTTCCTCGCTCACCAGCACCGCTGCAGCAGCTGACTGCGTCTGCAGCAGCGGCCGGCGCAGGGGGCTGTCGGGGCTGGCGAACACCGGCAGGATCTCGCGGCGGAAGGCCTCCGCCGCCCTGGAGCAGTAGCGCGCCGGAGGGGTGATCAGCTTCAGCTGGCGCCGCACCGAGAGATCCGCCAGGGCCGGGCGGGGCAGGCAGCCGGCGGCCAGCTCCCGCTCGATCGACACCACCGGCAGGAAGGCCGCCCCCAGGCCGCTCTGCACAGCGTTCTTGATGGCTTCGAAGGAGTTGAGCTCCATCTCGATCTTCAGCCGGGCCACATCGAAGCCCGAGCGGGCCAGCAGCTGATCGACCATCTTGCGGGTGGTGGACTGGGCGTCGAGGCAGACGAAACCGAGGCGGTAGAGGTCGTCCTTGCTGAGCTCCGGCAGCCGCGCCAGCGGGTGCTTGGTGGGCAGCACCAGCGCCAGCTCATCACTGGCATAGGGCACCACCTGCAGCTGCTCATTGAGCTCGCCGGGCAGCTCGCCGCCGATGATCGCCAGATCGATCTGGCCGTTGGCCACGCTCCAGCCCGTGCGCCGGGTGCTGTGCACCTGCAGCTGCACCGCCACATCGGGGTACTTCTGCCGGAACAGCCCGATCATGCGCGGCATCAGATAGGTGCCGGTGGTCTGGCTGGCGCCAACGATCAGCGACCCACCCCGCAGATTGTGCAGATCATCGAGAGCGCGGCAGGCCTCCTGGCACTGGCTCAGGATCCGGTCGCAGTAACTCAGCAGCAGCTGGCCGGCCTCGGTGAGCTGGGCCTTGCGTCCGCCCCGGTCGAACAGCGACACATCGAGCTGCTTCTCCAGGTTCTGGATCTGCAGGCTGACGGCGGGCTGCGTGACGTAAAGGCTGTCGGCCGCCTTCTTGAAGCTTCCCTCGCTGGCGATGGCCCGGAGGATGCGGAGTTGATCGAGGGTGAAGGGC